>JBCDBH010000058.1:0-21296 GCA_039184055.1 Acidobacteriota bacterium | reverse complement strand
CTGGAGATTCTCGACCGGGCGCGGCGCGAACCCGATGCCTTGGTGCGGAGCGCCGATCGGCTGACGCTCGACGAGGTGCAACGCGCTCCGGATCTCTTGCTCGCGGTCAAACGCGCTGTCGACGAGGATCGGCGGCCCGGTCGGTTCTTGCTCACCGGCTCCGCCAACTTTCTGCTTCTCGAATCGATCTCGGAAAGTCTCGCCGGCCGCGCCGTGTACCTCACCCTGTGGCCGCTCACCCGACGCGAGCAGCTCGGGCTCGGCACCACCGGCTCGTGGGATACCTTCTTCGACCGGCCGGCGTCCGAATGGGTCGAGCATCTAAACGACAGCGACATCCCCCGAGAATCTTGGCGTGATCTCGCCGCACGCGGCGGCTATCCGCTTCCCGCCACCGCCTTCTTCGACGATCCCGAAGCGCGCGAGCTCTGGCTCGACGGCTATATCCAGACCTATCTCGAACGCGACCTTCGCCAGCTCGCCAATGTCACCTCGCTGATCGACTTTCGCCGGCTGATGCGCGCCGCGTGTCTCCGGCTCGGCAATCTGCTCAACCAAAGCGAGCTCGGTCGCGACGTCGGCATGCCTCAATCGACCGTGCACGGGCACCTTTCCCTGCTCGAAGCGTCCTACCAGCTCGTGCGTCTGCCGCCCTACTCCGTCAACCGCACCAAGCGCCTGGTCAAAACGCCAAAGGTCTTCTGGGCCGACACCGCTCTCGCCATGCGTCTCGCCGGTGAGCACGAGCCCCGAGGCGCCCATCTCGAAAACCTCATCCTCACCGACCTGCTCGCCTGGCGTGGCGCGCGGATCGACGGTCCCGAGCTGCTCTTTTGGCGGACCCGCACCGGCGAAGAAGTCGATCTGGTGATCGAGTGGAAGGGTCGACTGCTACCGATCGAGATCAAAACCTCCACCCGCCCGAGCGTGCGGGACGTCAAAGGCCTGCGCACCTTTCTCGACGAATACCCCGACACCAGCCTGCCCGGCCTTCTGATTCACGACGGCGACGAAGTGAGCTGGCTCGCCAAAGACGTGTTGGCGTTGCCGTGGTGGAAGGCGGTCTAAGTACGGCGCGCCTCGGCCATCCATAAAGCCGGGTGGCCAAAAAGGCAAAACGCAGCTCCATCGAGCCGGTCACCGGCTGCTCGACCCCCTTGTTCCAGGAATTCGGCCAAAAGGGAGATAAGGCTCGAATATCTACAGAAATTCGCGATCTGTAGGACAGAGCGTTCGAATATCTACAGAAAATCACGATCTGGCCGGCTGATCCGCCGACTTTCTGAGAAAAGGCTCGGTTTGGAGGAATCGTTCGATCTAGATCTGGCCGCATTGGACCAGACAAGCGCTTGCCTGAGAACTCGCTTGTATATCACACCAAGGCCCGATCAACGCAAAATTTCTCATAGGTAGCGAATCTCCACCCTATGAAAAAAATAACCGCGTTAGCGTCTCGTCCCCCTACTCTCCTCGTGTCGCCCGACGAGCCGGCCGTTCGGCGATACGCCCGGTGGCAGCGTGCCACCGACAACAAGCTCGACCGGAGATCCGGTCACAAGAGGAGGAGAGTTCCATGAGAACCCCATCCAAGATGGTCGTCGATCGTCAACGTAGCACCCTCGACGTGGCGAATTTCGCCGCTGAAAACGTCGACAAGGTGGCCTCCGAGCTCGAAAGCGTGCTCGGACGGTATGTGATCGACACCGAAACCGTTCCCGACTTCGGCCTCGTGCAGACCTTGATGGCCCGCTTCCTCGAGACCCGGCTCGAACAGCTGGTTCTACGAGACGAGGAACAGATCGACCAACAAACCGCGGAAATGGTGCCGCGTCGGCAGCGTGACGAAGCAGCCGCGCGGGTCCGTGACCGCCTCTTGGTTCTCCGTCAAGCAGCCGTTGCCCACTTCGGTGACTTGAGCCCCGAGATCGTGCCCATCGCCAACTCCACCGCCACCGTGCCCGAGGCCTTGTGGCGGCAGGCGAAGCACACCCTCGTGCGCTTCAACGATCCGGACCGTCCTCTGCCCCCGCCCATCGTGGAGGGACTCCCCACCGACCTGACCCCGTGGCTCAGAGACCTCGAAGGCGCCAACGACGAACTCCGCGACGCCCTCGACAACCTCTCCGCCGCCCGTGCTCGGACCGCCAGCGCCTACGACCTCAAGACCGGCAGCATGAGTGCTCTCGATCGCGAAGTGCGTAGCATCGTTCGCGTCCTCGAAGGCCTCTACGGTCTCGCCGGTCGCCCCGAGCTGGCCGAAAGCGTACGGCGTCCACTCCGTCGCCCGATCAAGTCGAGCAACGAAGAACCAGCGGCCGCTCCGCCGGAAAACGAGGTGCCCGAGCCCGAACCCATCGCGCTCAACGGCGTCACGTCCGATCCCGTCAACTAACGCTCGTCGCTGACGAGTCTGGCCCGGTCATCCTTCGGGGTGACCGGGCTTCTTCGTTTGTAGCAGTGCCAATCGCTATCGAGCCATGCGCCTACAGAAACTCAACGTGGCCGACCATGTCTTCAGGTTCGAGCGCCTCATAGATCAAACGAAGACTTGCGATGATCTCGCCAAGCGACCGAGCGTCCTTGTGACAGTAGGCGATGCCTGGATGGTCCGTGACATCCCGGGTGAGACGGAGAAAATCATCGTCATGGGTAACGATGACCCGCCCTGTCCGCTGGGCATAGCTGAGATGGCTTACATCGTCTCGCGTTCGAAGACCGGCCTCAACTGTCGTCGTCACGTTGATGCCATGCTGCCGAAGCGCTTTTGCGATCGCGGGATGAATATGCTCGTCAAGGTGAAAACCGATGCGTTCAGCCACGCTCACCGGCCAGCTTTGCCGCAAGTTTCGACGGCGTTCTCTCGGCCATGGAGTCGGCGTAGGCCCGCGCCTCATCGATCGAACGATCGATGGCCTCACGATGATCGTGGTAGTAGCTCATCGCTGCATAGACAGACGCTAACGACAGGCCATACGTACCCGCGATTTCCTCGAGCGATTGACCGAGGCGAAGGTGCATCGTCACGACATCGGCCACAGTCATCCGCGTACCAACGAGGCAGGGCTTACCGCTGCGTATGCCTTCGGTGGTTTCGATATGAACGCTGACGGCAAGACCAGTCATGGTCTTAGCTTATCAGCGGGCCCCATGCGCCTAGCTTGCCAAAGACACGAGCCATCACCCATGAGATTTTCTACCCCGGCTCGCCACGTTTCTGACGCCTCAGCCGATCTGCGACCGCCGCATCGACCACGTGCTGAAACGCCCGCACCCCCATCGCGTTGATATGCCGCCGACCGAGCCATACGTTCACGGCATCGGCGAGCTCCTCGGCGTCGGCATCGGCGAGCTGATCGAACGACTCGATACCGATCATGTCGAGGTAGTCGGCCGTCTTCGGGCCGCAGAGGTAAACGGCTTCGATCTTGGCGCGGTCTTCAGGGGAGAGAGGCACTAGACATTGAATCGAAAGTGCGTCACGTCGCCGTCTTTCACGAGGTATTCCTTGCCTTCCAAACGCAGGGTTCCCTGATCGCGACACTTGGCCATCGACCCCTGGCTTAGAAGCTCGTCCCAGGGCACGACTTCGGCGCGGATGAAGCCGCGTTCGATGTCGCTGTGGATGGCGCCGGCGGCTTTGCGGGCGATGGTGCCGCGACGGATGGTCCAGGCGCGGACTTCGTCTTCGCCGACGGTGAAGAAGGAAATGAGGCCGAGGAGCTCGTAGCTGGCGCGTAGGACGCGATCGAGGCTGGGTTCTTCTAGGCCGAGGTCGTCGAGGAATTCGCGTTGTTCGTCTTCGCTGAGGAGGGCGATTTCCGCTTCGATGGGGGCGCTGATGACGACGACGCGGCGTTCTTCGGTTTCTTCGACGCCGAAGTCTCGATCTTTACCGATGGCGCTTTCGTCGACGTTCAAAATGACGAGCTGGGGTTTGGCGGAGAGGAGCTGGAAGCCTCGGAGACGTTTTTCATCGTCCGGGGAGAGCTCGATGCTACGTAGCGGCTGCTCGTTCTCCAAGGTGGGGAGGATGGTGTTTTTGAGCAGGGCTTCTTCGACTTTTTCTTCGGCGGAGAGGCCGCGTTTGGCGCTTTTGGCGAGGCGGTCGATACGGCGTTCGACGACTTCGTAGTCGGCGAGCACGAGCTCGAGGTCGAGGGTTTCGACGTCGCGGGCGGCGTCGATGGAGCCTTCGGGGTGGGGCAGCTCGGGATCGTCGAAGACGCGGACGACGTGGACGAGGGCGTCGACCTGGCGCAGGGCGTCGAGGTCGAGGTTTTCTTTGCTTTCGCCTTTGGAGATACCCGGAACGTCGACGTAGTCGACAGTGGCGGGCACGTAGCGCTTCGGCTTGAAAAGGTCGCGCAGCTCGGCGAGACGCGGGTCGGGCACTTTGGCGACCGCGATGTTGGTTTTGCGCGAGGCGCTGAATTTGTCGGTGTCCGCTTCGGAGGCGGTGAGGGTGTTGAAGAGGGTGGTTTTGCCGACTTTGGGCAACCCTACGATGCCGAGATGCATGGAGGCTCCTTCAATCTCTACGAAGCTCGAGGCCACGAACGAGGGTGGTCGGCGCACCGATCAGGCCCTCGATGGGAAGAAAAGTCAGGTCACGCGCGGTGGCGGCGATGCCGGCGAGGAAGCCGCTGAGGCTGCCGCTGAGCCAGGCACCGGAGATGGCCCCTTTGGGCCGGCCACCGTCGAGCGCGAAGCCACGGACGGGTACGGTGAGTCGATCCTGGTCGAGATCGATTCGCGGCGCGCCGCCGAGGTCGATCAGATAATAGCCGCGCGCGACCGCGGTGAGCAGGTCGGCGACGCGAACATCGTTGTCGGGGGCGAGATAAAAGTGGCTGATGCCCCGTCGAGGCGGCTCACGCCAGGAGTCGCGACGCACGCAGCCCGAAGCAACCTGGGCGCCACGCGCTTCGGCCCAACTCACTAAAGGCTGTCTATAGACGCCACGTTCGACGAGGTTGATCGCGCGGGTGGGGTTGCCTTCGCCGTCGACGGCGGCGGCGAGCAAGCCGAAGCGGCCGTCGTCGATGAGGGTGGTGGCGGTGCTGGCGAGACGCCCGCTGCGGCTGAGCGCGGTGACCCGAGCCTCGGCATCGAGCTCCAGAAAGAGCGGCAGGAGCGCGGCGAGGATGCGGATCATCACCGCCGGGGCGAGCAGCATTTCGCCGCGATCACGCTCGGGAGCCTGGCCGTCACGACTGATGGTGAGCAGGTCGACGAGACGACGCGCGGCGGCGCGGGCGTCGAGCTCCTGGGCGGCGGCGGCGATGGCGACGGTGTCGGCGACGTGGGTGGTGGTGCCTTCGGCGAGCAGCGCATGGAGACGGAGCACGCCGAGGCGACGACGGATCCGCGCGTCGAGACCGCGATTGTTGAGCAGCCGAGCTTCGCTCGAGCCGTCGTCGAGCCGGGCTTCGAGCAATCGTGCCTTGGGCAGCTCGGACTCGAGCTCACTCGCCACGGTGGCGAGCAGCTTCTGCGCTTCGTTTTCACCGACCAGGGCGCGGTCGACGGTGTCGGGCTCGACGAATGGCGTCGGGGTGAGCGGCTGGGCCAGCCTCAGACCGCCCGCGGCGGGGGTGGGCCAGCGCAGATCGACGGTGGGCACGCCGGCGACGGCGTGGAAGAACGAACGCCGATCGTCACCGGCTCGCACCGCCCAACCGGCTTCGTCGTGCAGGCTGAGCACCTGGCGATCGATGTTCAGGGTGAGGCTGCGACTCCGTCCGACTTTGGCGAAGACCTCGACGTTTTCGTGGCCTTTCTCGAGCGTCTCCATGACGCTCCGCAGCGCGGCGACTTCGACGTGATTCACGAGCCGATCTCCACGCCTTCGAGACGCATCGGCGAGACAGTGGCCCACACCGGGAGACGCATACCGTCTTTGGCGCACCAGCCGGCGCCGGCGACGGCGGTTTCGGCGCCGACGGCGGTCACCGCGCGCAGAAGGTCGCTGACATGGCCACGGAGCACGCTCGGGCCGACCGGCTCGGCGGGCATGCCGTTGGTGATGCGACGTCCGTACGGCAGCTCCAAGATGAAGTGACCGGAGAGCGGATCGAGTCGACCACGGCTCGCGGCAGTGAGATAGAGCCCGCCTTCGGTGGCGGCGAGCAGGGCGTCGGTGGTGTGCTCGCCGGGACGCAGCTCGAGGTGGCTCGAGCGCGGCGCGGGCGCGCGATGACGACCGCTGCGTCGTCCGGCACCGGCGACCAGCACGTCGGATTTCGCCGCCCATCGGCTGTCGCACAGCGGCTGCTCGACGACACCACCGCGGAGAAGCCAGCGGCGGCGCACCGGGAGGCCTTCGTCGTCGGCCTGACGCCGCACCGATTCGGGCGCGCTCGACGGGTCGTCGAGCACGTCGATCTCGTCGGTGCCGAGTCGCACGCCGACCGCCGCCTCGGGATGCCCGCCATACGCCAAGATGTCGACCTCGAGCGCGTGGGCCACCGCTTCATGGAGCAGCACCGCGACCACCTGGGGACCGAGCACGCAGGCTCGGGTGGGTGATGGCGGGTCGGCGCCGTGTGCTTGCGTGGCGCGGGAGAGCTGGAGGGCAACGTCGTCGGCGGCGTTGTGATCGAGCTTGGTCACCAAGCCGCCCCAGCGGGCGTCGGGAAGCTCGACGTCGATGCTGTAGAAGTGCTCGTGCTCGGTGCCCCCGGAGAGCCGTGTGCCGATGACCCGCGTCCAGGCGCGATGCCGTCGCAACGACACCTGGGGAGGGGTGCGAATCCGCCGGGAGCGTAGCGCGCGCTGCAAACGCCCGGACCAGGCGAAGATCTCGTCGTGCTCGGGACGTTGCCACTTGGCGATCTCGAAGGGACGTACCGGATAGGTGGCGCGTGGCATGGCGCGCGCCGTGCGACGCCAGGCTTCGCCGAAAGCGTCGGCGTCGAGCCGGTCGATGGCGGTGAGCCAGACGTCGGCGCCACGCACCAATCGCACCGCCACTCCCTCTTCACGCACCACCCGCAAACCGAAGCGGTCGAACGCGGTTTCTTCACGACGCTCGAGATAGAGATCGGCCAGGTCGCCGGGACGTTCGGCGATCTGGGCCAGGGTGCGAGCGATGCCGGTGTGGTCGAGATCGTTGAAGGGCAAGGTGTGGTCCGAGTCGAGGGTGTGGTGGAGGTGTCGGTCCGGTCGATCGTCGGAGCGCGCCATTCTACGGTACGGCGGTAAGGATTCCGGTGGCGTCGACGAATCACGATAAGCTCGGCGCGTTCCGTCGTCGGCGAGCGGCTCGATCGAGCCGATTATTCTTGAACGTTCAGCGCACGAGGTGTGTCCGATCCATGAGTCGACAAGCCGATCCGTCCACTGCTCCGGAGACTCCCCTCTCCGCACACGATGAATGGCAAGCACGGTTGACCGCCTCGCGGGAAGGTGGCGGCGAGGCGCGTATCGAACGCCAACACGCCGGCGGCAAGCTGACCGCGCGTGAGCGGGTCGATCTCCTGCTCGATAGCGGCTCGTTCGTCGAGCTGGATGCCCTGGTGACGCATCGCTGTCTCGACTTCGGCATGGAGCAGTCGAAGATTCCCGGTGACGGCGTGGTCTGTGGCTACGGCACGGTCGATGGCCGCCTGGTCTATGTCTTCGCGCAGGACTTCACCGTTTTCGGCGGCTCGCTCTCCGAGACCAATGCCAAGAAAATCTGCAAGGTGATGGACTTGGCGCTCGAGAACGGCGCGCCGATGATCGGTCTCAACGATTCGGGCGGGGCGCGGATCCAGGAAGGCGTCGCGTCGCTCGGTGGCTATGCCGACATTTTCTTGCGTAACACCCTCACCTCGGGGGTGATTCCGCAGATCAGCGCGATCATGGGGCCGTGCGCGGGTGGCGCGGTGTATTCACCGGCGATCACCGATTTCGTCTTCATGGTCGAAAACACGAGCTATATGTTCGTGACCGGCCCCGACGTGATCAAGACCGTGACCCACGAGGAGGTCACCAAGGAAGAGCTCGGTGGCGCCGCGACCCATGCCAGCAAGAGCGGCGTGTCGCATTTCACCGTGCCCGACGACGCCGCCTGTCTGGCGGCGATCCGCGACCTCTTGTCGTATCTGCCGAGCAACAACCTCGAGGACCCACCGCTCGGTCATAGCGAGGACGACGCCGATCGCGCCGACCCGGAGCTCGATTCGGTGGTCCCGGAGGATCCCAACAAGCCCTACGACATCAAGCAGCTGATCCACGGCGTGGTGGACGACGGTCGCTTTCTCGAGGTGCAGGCGGATTACGCCAAGAACATCGTGGTCGGCTTTGCGCGTCTGGCCAATCAGAGCGTCGGAATCATCGCCAATCAACCGGCGTATCTCGCCGGTGTGCTCGATATCGACGCGTCGCTCAAAGGGGCGCGTTTCGTGCGATTCTGCGACGCCTTCAACATCCCTCTGATCACCTTCGAAGACGTTCCCGGCTTCTTGCCCGGCACGCAGCAGGAGTTCGGCGGCATCATCAAACACGGCGCCAAGCTCCTCTTCGCCTACGCCGAGGCCACCGTGCCCAAGCTGACGGTGATCACCCGTAAGGCCTATGGCGGCGCCTATTGCGTGATGGCTTCGAAGCACCTGCGAACCGACGCCAACTTCGCCTACCCGACCGCCGAAATCGCGGTGATGGGCCCGGAGGGCGCGGTCAATGTGCTCTATCGGCGTGAGCTGGCGGCGGCGGACGATCCGGCGACGCTACGCAACGAGCACGTCTCGGCGTATCGGGCGAAATTCGCCAACCCGTTCATCGCCGCCGAGCGCGGCTTTGTCGACGCGGTGATTCAGCCGCGAAACACCCGTCTGCATTTGATCCGTGCGTTGCGTCAGCTGGGCAGCAAGCGCCAAAGCTCACCGCCGAAGAAGCACGGCAACATTCCGCTCTAAACGAAGAAAGAGCCCCGAGGGGCTCTCTTTTCTTTCATCCCGTTGCGCTCCTTCGGAGCGACCGTACCGTGTGCAAGAGCCCTTCGGGGCTCTCTTGCGTTTAGCCGTCCTTGCGCGCGACCCGCACCGGCTCTTCACCCGGCGGCAGGAGCTGAAGCTCGAGCTGGCCGGTGCTGCGCCGGACGTTGCGTAGCCGCTGCGGCAGACGCGAGCCCGGGTTGGCGGGGCGGGCGCGGGGCTGCTCTTGTTCTTCGGCGGTGGCGTTCGCCTCGTCGCGGTTGTTGGAACGAGGCGAGCTGCTGCGACGATAGCGCTGAAAGATGGGTTCGCGTCCCTGGCGATCGGTGCTGGGAGCAGCAGTATCGCCCCGCACCTGGCCGCTACCGGATTCGTCGAGCGAATCGGAAGTCAAGACCCGGTCGCCACCAACCACCGTGCCGGCGTTGTTGTTGGACCCGCCTTCGCTCGCGCTCTCGCTACGCGCGGCGCGCCGGTCGCGCGCTTGGCCGCTCGACGCCGTGCCTTTGTCGAAACGGGCATCGAGACGTTGACCACGATTCGAGGCGCCCTGGTTGCCGACGTTTTCGACCGCGCTTTCGGTGTCGCTGTCGGCATCGACCTCGCCTTCACCCTCGGCCATTTCAGCTTCGGGACGATCGAGCATGAGCTCGGCGATCCGCGCCGGGTCGCCGTACATCCGTGGCACTTGTTGCGCCGGCGGCTTGCTGTATTGCTGCGCCGTCAGCAACGCCTCGGTGACCAAGCGGCTTTCGATGAGCTGTGGGTTGACGCTTTGAAAGCTCAGATCGCTGTCGAGCGCGAAGGCACGCGCGTAATGCTCGATCGCGTCGTTACGGTTGTTCTTGCGCTCGTGATGCACGCCGAGCTGATACCAGGCCCATGCCGCTTCGGGATCGCTGTCGAGGACGAGCTGAAAGCGATCGGCGGCGAGGTCGTCTTCACCTCGTTGTTGGTACAGAAGACCCAGGTTGAAATGCGCCGACACGAAACCCGGATCGAGCTCGAGGGCCTCTCGGTAGGCCGCCTCGGCGGCCAACGGCTCACCGGCGAGCAGGAGGAGGTTGCCGAAGTCGTTGCGAGCCACGGCGTTCGTCGGCTCGTCGGCCACCAGGTCGCGTTGCGCCTCGAGCGCCGCTTCCAGGTTGGGCGTCGGCTCCGGCGTGGAGGCGAGAACCGCGAACGCGGCGACGAGGGTGACGAGCACGAACAGGATACGCTTCTTCAAGGCGATCTCCTCATTGACGGATGGGTTTGGCTTTGAGCTTGAGCTTGCCGCCTTCGGAGGCGACGCGAAATTGAATCTCGTCGCAACCGGTCTTGGAACGGATGGCGTCGGCGTGACGAGCCAACACACTCCGAAAGCGGTCGATGTCCATGGTGGCGGTTTGGCTCTTGCCGTGCAGTCCACGATAGAGCGCCTGGACCGCCGTGTCTTCGAGACCGCGGTCGATCACCACGCCCTTCTCGGGATCGTGACGAGGCGCGGTGCCGTCGGCACGGCGTCGATCCTCACCGAGCTCGCGTTTGCGGAGCTGACGCCCGAAGAGCTCGAGATGGCTGTTGAGACGCGCCTCGAGGCTGTTGAGTCGAAAGTTCTCGGCCACGCCTTTGATATTGGCGCTACGGAGCAGACGTACCTCACGCTGGATGGCGTCGCGTAGCTCATCGGGGGGCACCAAGAGATCACCGGCGAAGAAACGTCGGTAGTCCACCTCGAGCTTGCGAATCTGGCTGGTGAGACGGTTCATCCGCATGTCGAATTGCGCGGCTTTGTCCGTGCCTTCGCCAGCGTTGGCGGTGAGACGTTGTCGACGTGTCTTCGGATCCATGGCGTTCTCTGGGGTGTGAACCAACGAGCAGCGTACAATGCCACAATGAGCTCTGGTAATCCCAATGGATTATACGGAAGCGCCCGGTCGCGGGTCCAAGCGAGGTCGATGATGGTCCACGAGAGCGGAGATGGCTGAGCCACGCGGACACGTTTTGGTGGTCGAGGATCGCGACGCGCTCCGCCGCATGATGTGTCATGCGCTCGAATCCGACGGCTGGCGGGTCACCGCCGCGGCGAGCGCCGAAGACGGCTTCGAATGCCTCGCCGAGCGCGCCGGTTTCGATTTGGTGCTCACCGATCTCAAATTGCCCGGGGCCTCGGGGATCGAGATGGTGCGCGCCAGCCGACGCGCCGCGTCGCATGTTCCCGTGGTGGTGCTCACCGCCTTCGGCACGGTGGCCACGGCGGTCGAAGCGATGAAGCTGGGCGCGTCGGATTTTCTCGAGAAGCCGGTCGATATCGACGATCTGCTCGCCCTTGCCGACGAGCTCACCGGCTCCTCCGAAACGGCGCCGACGGTTTTTCACCCCGAAGGTGGACCGATGATCGTCGGTGGCCACCCGAGGTTGCGCACCGCGTTGCGGCTCTTGGAAAAGGTGGCGCCAACCGATTCGACGGTTTTGCTGACCGGCGAAAGTGGGACCGGCAAAGAGCTCTTCGCCCGCGCGCTACACGCACTCTCACACCGTCGTCCGGAGCCGTTCGTGGCGGTCAATTGCGCGGCGATTCCCGAGGCCTTGATCGAAAACGAGCTCTTCGGCCACGAGAAGGGCGCCTACACCGGCGCTGGCGCCCGGCAAAAAGGACGATTCGAACGCGCCCAGCGCGGCACGATCTTTCTCGATGAGATCGGTGAGCTGCCGACGGCGGTCCAGGGCAAGGTGCTGCGGGTGCTCGAAGAGCGTCTCTTCGAGCGGGTCGGCGGTGGCGCGCCGGTACGCGCCGACGTGCGGGTGGTCGCGGCGACCAATCGCGACCTGACCACGATGGTCGATCAGGGCACGTTTCGTGGCGATCTCTATTACCGGCTCGAAGTCTTCCCGATCGAGCTGCCGCCCCTGCGCGATCGACCGACCGACGTCCCCGCGCTCGCCAGCCATCTGATCCAGCGGGTCGCCGAGCGCTTGAAGCGCACACCTCCGACGCTGAGCGACGACGCCGAGGCCTGGCTCACTACGCAGCCGTGGCCGGGTAATATCCGGCAGCTCGGCAATGTGCTCGAACGCGCGGTAATTTTGGCCGAGGGCTCACGGATCGAACAAGACGATCTCGCGCCCCTGTTGACGATCCAGGAGAGCGCACCGGCTCCCCCATCGGCGACGACGGCCGATCCCGAAGCCGAGCGGGAACGCGAGACGGTACGCGCCGCGTTGTTGGCCACGGGAGGCGACAAAGACCGCGCCGCCACCGCGCTCGGCATCAGTCGTCGCACCCTGCAGCGACGGATCCGCGCCCACGATCTCGAAGGCTTCCCGCACTACCGCCGCTGACGACGTATGATCGGGGCATGACAAACGACGAGAAGGTCGACGAGACAGCCGTACCCACCGGCCTGGTGCTCTTTGCGCCGGGAACCAGCTCAGCCAAACGGACGCGACGCATGCTCTTCATGGTGGCGTGGCTCGCGGTATCGGCGTCGCTGATCTGGCCGCTTTATCCGATGATCGCCGGCCGGCTCGATCCGCGTCTTTTCGCCTTGCCGTTCTCGTTGGGATGGATCGTCATCACCTTGACGATCATGTTCGTCGCGCTGCTGGCGCTCTTTATCGCCGATGAGCGCGCGGGGAAGGGTGAGTCCTGATGGCTCCTTGGGAAATCACCCTCGCCATTTGCGGCGCCTATCTGCTGCTCTCGTTGGTGACCGGTATTTTGCCGGCGCTCCGTGTGTCGTCGAGCGTGACCGGTTATGTCGCCGCCGACCGTTCGATGCATTTGGTGGTGCTGTATTTCGTGCTCGGCGCGTCGGTGTTTTCGTCTTTTGCGTTTCTCGGCGGTCCGGGCTGGGCGTACAGCCGTGGCATGGCGGCGCTCTACATCCTCGCCTACGGCATCATCGGCATGGTGCCGCTGTATTTCTTCGGTCCACGGGCGCGCCGGCTCGGCGAGCGTTTCGGCTTCGTCACCCAGGCCGAGCTGCTGACCCATCGCTTTCGCTCGCCGTCGCTGTCGGTGCTTCTATCGGTGCTCAGCGTCGCGGTGTTCATTCCGTATCTGACCTTGCAGATGAAGGGCGCGGGGCTGATCTTGGAGACGATCACCGACGGCCGCGTGCCGTTCGCGGTGGGCGCGGGCGTCACCTATGGCGTGGTGATGATTTATGTCCTCACCAGTGGCGTGCTCGGGGTCGGCTGGACCAACACCCTGCAAGGGCTCTTCATGCTGGTGGTGGCCTGGTATCTCGGGCTCACCCTACCGGCGCGTTTTCACGGTGGCATCGGCGAGATGTTCGACCAGCTGATCGCCAGCGGTCGCGAGGTGATGTTGACGGTGCCGGGGCTGGCGGCGGAGGGTGACGTCTGGACCTGGGCGGCGTTCAGCTCGGCGGTGATCGTTTCGGCGCTCGGCTTTTCGATGTGGCCGCACCTCTTCATGAAGAGCTACGCGGCGGCGAGCGATCGAACGCTTCGCCTCACCGTGGTGCTCTACCCCACCTTCCAACTCTTTCTGGTGCCGATTCTGCTGATCGGCTTTGCCGGGATTCTCGAGTTTCCCGGGGTGACCCCGGCGGATGCGATCGTGCCGCACGTGCTGGTGAACGCCGGTCTGCAGCCGGTCCTGGTCGGGTTGGTGTGCGCGGGTACGCTCGCTGCGTCGATGTCGAGCGGTGACAGCATTCTGCACGCCGCGGCGTCGATCGGCATTCGCGACGGCGTCGCCAAGGTCAAGAAGCTCGACGACAAGACCGAGCGCCTGGCGATCCGTATCCTGGTGGTGGTGATCGGCTTGATCTCGTTCTACTTCGCGGTCGGCACCGAGGTATCGATCGTCGCCCTCTTGCTCGGCGCGTACGGTGGCGTGGCGCAGATTTTCCCGGCGATGTTCGCGGCGTTTTATTGGCCGCGCGCGACCCGCGCCGGCGTGTTCGCGGCGCTCGTGGTGGGCATCGCGGTCAACACCTTCTTCCTCGTCCGTCCCGATCTCTCACCGATCCCGGGCATGCACGAAGGGGTGTGGGGCTTGCTCGCCAATGTGGTGACGCTGGTCGCGGTGAGTCTGGCGACGCGGCCGGACGCGGAGCGCGGGTGGCTATACGCACGCACGTAGAGCTCGACTTCGCCGAGAGACTCGAACTGGCTTCGATGGAAAAAGGCTGACTAGGAGGGGGGGATGGCTCCTCGGGAGGGACTTGAACCCCCAACCAATCGGTTAACAGCCGATTGCTCTACCATTGAGCTACCGAGGAACAGTGATCTCTAGAACCACCCGAAGGGACGCAGCGCAGCCGCACCACACTTGGGATCACGGATTTTAGGAGCCCACGCGCGGCGTGTCAACTACGGCGCGTTTGCAGGCGCCTGGCTCTTCGATTTGCCGCTCCGACTAGTTTGCCGCCCCGACTAGTTTGCCGCCCCGACTAGTCGTCGAGCGCGGCCGCGAGCAGATCGGCGGCGAGGAGTGGCGTGCAGGCGGGAACCGTTCGATGATGCACTGCACCTTTGTGACCGAGCTTGACGGTGACCTCGTCGCTTTCCATCCGTAGGCCGTACCGTAAACGCAGCGGCGTACGGCAATGCGCCGGCAGACCGGTGATCCGATTGCCGAGCCAGGTCTCGAGAAAACGTCGCGATTCGGTGTCGAGGGTATCGCCTTCGAGCACGTCGCGGAGCGCGCGATCGGCGGCGTCGGCAACTTGACGCTGACGACGTTGCCAGGCCAAACGGGTGGAGAGCGCGGGGTCCTCCGGTGTTTCGTCGATCGCGATGATCGCCAAGGCCTGCCGAAGGAGATCCTCGACGTCGTCACCGGCATGCGGCAGAATCGGCCGCAGGCGGTCGACGAGCAGATCCAACACGGGTGCCAGCGGCAAGGTGGTCTTCCAGTGGTACACGACGGTCTCTCGCTCTCTCCCGTTCCCCACAGTTCGTGCATGCGGTGCCGGTTCGTGCGTCTTCCCCATCGGCTCTATGCGCATGACGTGGAGACTGGCACCAAGCTCGATCTCCTACCATAGCGGAGATGTCGACCCAAGGAAATGAACCCTTTGAACCACGGAGACTCATAGCCATGCCGACGACACCGCGATTGGTGGTCTTCGATTGGGACGGAACGTTGGTGGATTCGATCGGCGCCATCGAGGCGTGCGCCTTACGCGCGCTCGAAGATCTCGGCCGCACACCACCCGATGAGCACGCGGTTCGCGAAGTCATGGGGCTCGGTCTCGATCTGGTGATGGCCCGTCTCTTACCGGATGGCGACCGCGCCGAGCTCGATCGGCTGATCGAGGGCTATCGCCACCACTGGCTCACCCACTATCGGCATCTGACGGTGCCCTTCGGAGCCAGTCGATCGGTGCTCGAAGCGCTGACCGAACGCGAGCTGATGCTCGGCGTGGCGACGGGCAAGGGCCGGCGCGGACTCGACCACGACCTCGACACGACCGGCTTTCGACCCTTTTTCCACGCTACGCGCACCGCCGACGAGGCACCGTCGAAACCCCATCCGCAAATGCTGCTCGATGTGCTCGACGAGCTCGGTGTGCGTCCCAAGGACGCGTTGATGGTGGGTGACACCACCTTCGATCTCGATATGGCGCGCAGCGCGCGCGTCCCGGCGGTGGCGGTGACCTCGGGTCATCATGAGCGTGAGGCTCTGCTGGCCTCGGAGCCCGTGGCATGCTTGTCTGGAGTCGGCGAGCTGATCGAATGGTTTGATCGAGAGCTTAGTGTTTGATCAAGAACTCGGTGCTCGATCGATAACTCAGCGTTTGATCAATAACCCAGTGCTCGATCCATGACTCGGTACTCGATCCTTAGTGCGTGGATCTAGACCTACTCTTGATCGCGGTCATCGCGAGCGCCGACCACCAGGGCGATGAGACCGGCGACGATCAGCCCCACCAGGACCGCGACGCGACCCGCCGAACCTTTGGCTTTCTGGTGCTCGGCCTGCTCGGCGGCTTGTTTCGCGGCCAGGGCGCCATAGCCGCCATCGGCGTGCGCCGGGCACGCCAGAAGCGCGTCAGCCTGCTGTTTCGACACCGCGGCTTCTCGGGTAGCGCCGGCGACATCGTAGCCGTCTCGATCGGCGACCCACTCACCGAGGTTTTGCTCGATCAGATCGGCGAGAAAATCGAGGTGATCGTCACGAGCGTTGAGCGCCGGAATGTAGCGGAACTGCTCGCCACCACCGTGGAGAAAGTACTCCCGATTCTCTTCTTCGATCTCTTCCAGGGTTTCGAGACAGTCGGCGGAGAAACCCGGGCAGATCACGTCGACTTTCTTGATACCCGCCTTCGCCATAGCCTTCAAGGTTTCGTCGGTATAGGGCTTGATCCACTCCTCACGACCGAAGAGCGACTGAAAACATACCACCCAACGATCGCGAGGAAGACCCAGACGCTCGGCGAGTAGACGACCGGTCTTGAGACATTGGCAGTGGTAGGGATCGCCGTCTTCGAGATACCGCTGCGGCACGCCGTGAAAGGACATCACGAGCTTTTCGGGCTCGCCTTCGGCGTCCCACAGCTCACGCACCGAATTCGCCAGCGCGTCGATATAGCCGGGCTTATCGTGCCACCGGGTGAGGGTGCGCAGCTCGGGAAGCCAACGCCAGCGCATCAGCGCGCGCATCCCGGCATCGAAGGCGGCACCGGTCGAGGTGGACGAGTACTGCGGAAACATCGATACGAAGAGGATGCGCCGACAGCCTTTGTCACGCAAGGCCTCGAGCCCCGCCGCCATTGAAGGCTCGCCGTAGGTGCTGCCGAGCGCGAAGTGGATCGGCGTGCCGAGACGCTCACCGAGACGACGGGCGAGACCGGCCTGCTGTTCTTTGCTGATCAGCAGGAGCGGTGAGCCGTCTTCCGCCCACATGGAGGCATAGGCCTCGGCCGATTTGGCCGGTCGCGAAGGCAGGATGAAGGCTTCGAGAATGAGCTTCCAGGCCGGTGGCCAGATCTCGATGACCCGGCGATCGGAGAGAAATTGACGGAGATACGGGCGCAGCGCCTCCTCGGTCGGTGCCTCGGGGGTGCCGAGAATGGCCAGGAGAATACCGACGGCGGGAATCTCACCATGTTCGAAGTCCGGCTCGCCATCGAATAGATTTTGTTCAAACAAACGACATTCCTCCGCGATCGTGATGCGCTCTCGAGCCTAGCCCGCGGGCTAGAGTCGGAGCTTCGCACTCTCAGGGGGTTTGGATGCTCGGCGAATTCGTCACGCGATGACGAAGCGCATCTTGACCGCACCGAGCAGGAGCTCATCACCGTCGTTCAGCGGGTGCGGATCGTCGCCGCTGATCCGCGAACCGTTGACGTGAGTGCCGTTGGTGGCCCTCTCTTCGACGACCGCGAACCCGGTTCCTCGACGCACGATCAGCGCGTGCCGGCGACTGGTCGAGAGCTGGGGATCGACCTGGGTGAGGTCGATATCGGGATGGACGTTCTGAATCGGATCGTGACGTCCGAGGGAAATCTCGTTCTTGGCGGGCAGGATCATCTCGTGTGGATGCTCACCCAACGCCACCAGCTTGGCCTCTTTGGGCTTGGCATTCATGGTGTCGTCGAGATCGGCGCTGACCCCCGACCAAATCCGGCTCAGCTGCTCCTCGTTGGCGTGGAGACGACGCGCCAGCTTGCGAATCATCCGCACGCCGATCTCCGGATTGCGGAGCAACATCTTGCTGAACCCGGTGCGATCGACTTTGACCAGACGTGCTTCGGTCTTGGCGCGCACGGCGTGTGACCGTGGCTCGCGATCGAGCACCGCCATTTCACCGAAGAAATCACCGCGCTCGAGCGTCGCCACCAATTTGGGTGCGTTGCCGTCGAGATCCTGAATGACCTCGACCTCACCGTCTTTGACGATGAACATGCTGTCGCCGGGCTCACCTTGCCGAAAGACGATGTCGCCGGGCTGATAGTCGATTGCGGAGTAGGTCATGACGCGCGTAAGGCTACTGGACGCTTGATCGGTCTGGGAAGCGAAACGAGAGTTTAACAGGTCGGCGTACGCTATGATTCGACGATGTCGACGCACGATCAGGACGGCTTGGAACCGCCCCTTCTTCTTCTGGCCATGCCCCAGGTGCTCGATCCGTTCTTTCACCAGAGCGTCGTCCTTCTGGTGCACCACGAAACCGAGGGGAGTGTCGGCTTTATCGTCAATCGGCCGACCACCATTCGAGTCGCCGAGGTCCTGCAGGGCCTCGAGGTCGATTGGCACGGGGAGCACGGGGAACGCGCGTTTTTCGGGGGGCCGGTACGCCCGCAAATCGGCACGCTGCTCTACCGTCCCGCGAACGACGAGGTGAATCTCGAAGATTCGGTGGCGCCAGGCATCGCCATGACCCAACAGCTCGATGGGCTCGCCACCGTTCTGGCCGGCGCGCCACCCGAGCTCCGACTGGTGCTCGGCTATGCCGGCTGGGGTGAAGGGCAGCTGGTCGAGGAGATCCTGAGGAATGATTGGGTGGTGGCCCCGGTGAACGCCGATCTCGTTTTCGCGGACGACCCCGAGGCCGCCTGGCGAGCCGCTTTCGATTCGGTCGGTATCGATCCGGCCACGCTCCCCACCTGGACACCGGATACCGACGGCCAGGCCAACTGAGCCGCGAGGAGCAACACACAGATGTCCACAGCATCACGGATCGCGGTGGTGACGGGTGCCAGCGCCGGCATCGGCGCCGCGACGGTCGAGGCGCTCCACGACGTCGGATTCGACGTCCACGGTGGCGCGCGACGCATGGACCGATTGACCCCCGTCATGACCGCCGCGCAAGGCCATGCGCACCCGCTCGATGTCGCCGACCCGGCGAGTATCGAGACCTTTGTCGAGGCCCTGCCACCGACGGTCGATGTGCTGGTGAACAACGCCGGCTTCGGCCTCGGTCTCGAACGGGTCGACGAAGCGGTCGATGATCATTGGGAAGCGATGTATCGCACCAATGTGCTCGGAGTGTTGCGGATGACCCGCGCCCTGCTGCCTCGTCTGCGACGCGCCGAGAACGTCGCGCACATCGTCAACGTCGGCTCGATCGCCGGCTTTGAAACCTATCCAGGAGGCGCGGGCTATACCGCTTCGAAGCATGCGCTCCGCGCGCTCACCCGGACGTTGCGATTGGAGCTCCTCGGTGAGCCGATCCGGGTCACCGACGTCGCTCCGGGCATGGTAGAGACCGAGTTCTCCCTGGTACGGTTCGCGGGCGACCAGGAGCGAGCCGACTCGGTCTACCAGGGAATGGAGCCTCTGCTCGCCGAAGACATCGCCGATTGCATCGTCTGGGCAGCGACCCGACCCGCGCACGTCAATATCGATGAAATCGTCGTACGTCCACGCGATCAGGCCACCGCGAGCGCGGTGCATCGACGCTCCTGACGGACGGTTCAAGGGAGAATTCGGATGGACCCGCAACGACTCAAAGAAGCCTACCTGCGACTCGATCTGCTCGATGAGCGCCTCACCTACAAGGTGCGTCCGAAACCCGGCGGCGGCATGGTGCGGGCGACAGCCGACCAGCTCGAATCGCAGATGCGCGATCTGGCCGAATATACGATCGAGCTGAAGGAAATCGTCCGCGAGCTCTTTCTCGGTCTGGCGAGCCGGCCGCAGAAGTAGAGCGAGCCGAGCCGCTACCGCCCTGAGGAGCCAAAGCCGCCGGTGTCACGCTCGCTGGCGGCGAGGTCGTCGACTTCCCGCCAGGTGACCGCCTCCACCTTCGCCACCACCAATTGCGCGATGCGATCGCCACGTCGTAGCTCGACCGGCTGATCACCGAGGTTGATCAACAGCACCTGGACTTCACCACGGTAATCGCTGTCGATCGTCCCGGGTGTATTGAGCACCGTGACGCCATGGCGCGCGGCGAGACCACTTCGTGGCCGGACCTGTCCTTCGTAACCGAGTGGGATCTCGAGCGCCAAGCCGGTGGGAATCCGTTGCCGCTCACCCGGTGCCAGCGTGATCGGCGTGTCGAGAGCGGCATGAAGATCGCTGCCCGCACTGCCGGGCGTCGCCTGACGAGGCAAAGGAAGATCGCCACCGTGGGGCAGACGAACGACGCGAATCGTCGTCGCGGTGGTCACGTAGTGCCCTGTGCGGAAAGTCCGCTTTGGCATTCTCGTGATTTTCGTTTTCTGGCTAGGCATGACGACGAGGAATACTCGACGTATTCGGAGAAGGAGAAACGACGCCAGAAAGCGAAGGGCGCGGGAAGGCGAAGTGAAATTTGCGCACAGGGCACTAACCTTCTCCACCCGCGCCGCCACCGAGATTGGTTCCGCCGGAATTCGATGGACCTTGTTGCTGCCGTTGACGGCCGAGCGCGTTGCCCGGACCGCCACCGATCTGCTGGCCGGGTCCGTGACGCTGGACGTCGAGCTCGGGCGGGAAAGGAAGCCAGAACGTACTGGCGTTGACCGGCCAGCCACCGGCGATGTTCTGCAGCTCGCGGACCGTGCCCGGCCCCGAGCGCGGCGTCACCAAATCGCTGGTGAATTGCCACTCGCCGATGTCGTTGGACTCGAAGAAGGTGAGGAAGGACTCGCCCCCTTCGCTGCTCATGACCCCGGTGAACGGGCCGATGACTTGCTCGTCCTCACCACCACCCACCGCCGCGGCGCCGGGCTGTCCACCAGCGAGATTCTCAGGCTGGGGATTCGGCTGTTGATTGTCGGTGTTGTTGTTGGTCGGGCTCACACCCTGGACGATCAACTTCCAGCGCGCGTCTTCGGACATCGGGTTGGTCCACAGCTGGCGGATCGAGCGGGGCTCGACCTCGAGCAGCTCCTCGACTCGAACCGGCAACCGTCCCTGACCGAGCGGTGGTGGCAGCTGGAAGATCCGAATCGCCTCGGCGTATTGCAGACCGCGAAAGATCAGCTCTTGCTCGCGATCCCGTTGCGCGACCGCGGTCCAGGTGGGAAGTGAGGCGGCGATGGCGATGTTCATCAACGCGACGATCACCATCAAGAGCACCAGGTTGTAGCCGCCACGACGGACGAGCACACCACGACGATGCATCCGTCCCCAGCGGGTGCGGTAGCGGTTGGCCATCACCACTCCTGGTACAACGAGCCGTCGAGGCTCTCACCCTCCGCGAGGGAATAGACGTCGATGATGCCCGGACCGAGCTGATCCTCGGGAAAATCCGTTTCGGCGGGAATCAGGTCGGGATCGGGCTCGTCGTACACCACGCCCCACTCTTTGGCGCCGTAGATCGGATCGACCGGCATGCCGCGCAAATAGCCTTCGCCGACCAGGTCTTCCAAGGCCCCGGGGTAGTACCCCTTGTCGGCATTGTGCTGATCGATGACGTCGCGCAACGTGTGCAGGTTGTTCTTGAGCACGGCTTCTTTGCCACGCACCGGCGTATTGAGCAGATTG
>JBCDBH010000057.1:0-21335 GCA_039184055.1 Acidobacteriota bacterium | reverse complement strand
CGCCTCGGATTGTGGAGCCGCTTGCCTCGCCATGGTGTTGGCCCATCACGGCAAACGGCTACGGATGGAGGAGATCCGTGATGCCCTCGGGACAGGCCGAGAGGGAGCCGACGCGCTGGCTCTCGCCAACGCCGCGCGCCGCTTTCATTTGCGCTGTCATGGCGCACGCGTCGCGGAAGTCGAAGATCTGAAGTACCTACCCGTCGCATCGATCCTGCATTGGGAGTTCAATCACTTCGTCGTCTTCGCCGGAGCCACCAAACAGGGAATCGAGATCGTCGATCCCGCGTCTGGACGCCGCTGGATCCCTCTCGATCGACTTCGCCGGAGCTTTACCGGCGTCGCCCTGGTGTTCGAGCCCGATGCGGATTTTCACGAAGAAGATCGGGAGATCCAAGGCGCGAAACGCTACATCCGCAAGATCTTCGCGCATGGCCTCACATGGCGTCGCATTCTTCTCTTGTCCTTGCTCCTCCAGCTCTTTGCTCTGAGCGTCCCGGTGCTTACCGGTTTGCTGGTCGATCGGGTGATCCCACGGGGCGATCTCCATCTACTCGACATTTTGGCGATCGGGCTCGGCATCCTGGTGGTCTTTCACTTTCTCGCCTCGTTGATTCGTTCTCACACCCTGCTTTACCTCCGTACACGGATCGACGCGCAGCTCACACTCGAGTTTCTCGACCACTTGGTGGATCTTCAATACTCGTTTTTTCAGAAGAGATCTGCGGGCGACCTGATCATGCGCCTCAACAGCAATACGCAAATACGCGATCTGCTTACCGCCAGCGCCCTTTCGGGATTGCTCGACGGTCTCTTGGTCAGCTTGTATTTCGTTCTGCTTCTGGTGTCTCACGCCGGTATGGCCATGGTGGTGCTCGGCTTGGCCGCTCTTCGACTTCTGATCTTCTTCGCTACTCGTCGTCGTTTCCGCGACTTGATGTCGGAAGCTCTGGCGGTGCAAGCCTTGTCACGCAACTATCAGGTTCAGATGCTAGCGGGTATCGAGACCCTGAAAGGGCTCGGCGCCGAGCGGCGTGCCGTCGAGAAGTGGTCGGGCCTGTTCGTCGACGAGCTCAACGTGTCATTGGTCCGGGGCAAGCTGTCGGCCCTGGTCGAGTCGATCCTCCAGGCTCTCGCTATGGCATCACCGCTGATCATCCTGATCTACGGTGGCCATCGCGTGCTCGATGGAGATCTGAGTATCGGCACCATGCTCGCTCTGTCCGCGCTCGCCAGCGGTTTTCTGACGCCCCTCGGAACACTCATCAATACCGCGATCGACCTCCAGCAGCTGGCCGGCTATGTCGAACGCATCGATGACGTGCTGGAAACACCACGCGAGCAGGACCGCGACGTCAGCCGAGCGCCCGTGCTACGCGGCGGTATCTCTTTGGAAAGGGTGAGCTTCCGCTACAGCCCCCTGCTACCGGCGGTCGTCGACGACATTTCGCTCGAGATCGAGCCCGGCGCGTTCGTCGCCCTCGTGGGCGCCTCGGGCGCCGGGAAATCGACCCTAGCGCATCTACTCCTCGGCTTGTTTTTGCCGGCCTCGGGACGAATCCTCTACGACGGCGTAGACCTAGCGGGTCTCGATCTACGCACCGTGCGTTCGCAAATCGGTATCGTCTCCCAGCAGCCGTTCTTGTTCGGCGCCTCCATACGGGAGAACATCACGATCGCCGAACCGGCCTTACCACTCGAACGGGTCGTGGAAGCGGCGCAACGAGCCGGAATCCACGAAGACATCGTCAAGCTTCCGATGGGCTACGACACTCAGCTCGCCGACGGCGGCGCCTCTCTATCAGGAGGTCAACGACAACGCCTGGCCCTGGCGAGAGCACTCGTACACAAACCGGCTGTCCTTTTGCTCGACGAGGCGACCAGCAATCTCGATGCGCTTTCGGAACGCGCCATTCAACAAGAGCTCAAACGTCTACCGGCAACCCGAATCATCATTGCCCATCGACTTTCGACCGTTACCGAGGCTGATCTGATCTTGGTCATGGACGACGGCAAGATCGTCGAGTCTGGGCAACATGACGAACTCATCCATCTCCGTGGACGCTACTTCGAGCTCGTCGAAGCTCAATTGGCGAAACAAAAACCCCGGGGCGAAGCGGAGTGAACCGGCATCATCTCTTGAGTTTCTCGGTTGGAGCCGCGAGCTTCGCCTTTCTGGTATTCCTCGCCTTTCGCTTCGGTGTGCTCGGCGCGCCGCGCCCCGCGGTGACCGAACAGGCCATTCGACCCACGATCATCGAGGACACCATCCCACCCAACGGTGCTCCCAGTGAATGCTACCTCGCCGTGATCGTGGCCCGACACAGCATCGATGTCGTCGCGCGTAGCGAGGGTCAGCTCGAACGGTTGCTGGTGGAGATCGGCAGTGAGGTCGAGGAAGGTACTGTCCTCGCCCGGCTCGAGACGGTATTGATCGAACACGAGCTGGCCATCGAACGCGCTTCGCTCGAGGCCTCTTCCGCCGAAGCGAACCGTTGGCGGCAACAGGCTTTGCGCGCTCGGGCCGAAACACAACGGCGCGAAGCCTTGACCGACGTTCTGTCGAAAGAAGAACTCGCACGCTCGGTATCGGAAGCCGAAGAAGCGGAAGCTCAGGTGGCGGCTTCCGAAGCCGTCATCCATCAGGCCGAAGCGCGAATCGCGAGACTACAGACTCAGCTCGATCGCGCCGAGATCCGTGCTCCGTTCGCTGGAACCGTCGCCACGCGCTATGTCGACCCCGGGGCGGTCGTATTGCCAGGGACACCGATCCTACGGCTGATCAGCGCCCGCGACCGCCAGGCCCGGTTCGCTGTTCCGATGGAAGAAAAAAGCGATCTGAAGCTGGGCGAACCCGTTCGGGTCGAAATCCTCGGCATCCCTCCCATGTCGGCGACTGTGCTGCAGATTGCCCCTGAAATCGATGCCGCCTCACAGATGGTCTTCGCTCAAGCTCAGCTCGACGAAGCCAGCGAGACCGTTCCCCTAGTGGCCGGCACTACCGCGCGCGTATCGAGAATCGGCACGGAGGGCTCCTGCTGGTAGCTACACGATCGAGCCGAGGCACGGTCACGAGCTCGAGAACAGCTTCGGCGGACTAGGATCGTATTATACACGAACAATCCTTAAATACGCACCAAGAAGCCTTTGTTTCGTATCATGCACGATCCAGATTTTTCAGGAAGCCTTCATTTTCAAAATTTTGGATGAAATTCGCGTCCGAAAGCCTTCGTCACGAGCCGATCGAGGCGTCCATCGGGTCAGGAAGCGCTCGGATCAGGACGTGGGAGCCCAATCTCCAAAGCAAAGACGACAAATCGAAGAGCTCTGGATCCAAGAGCTGTCTACGGGTGGTTGTCCACCGAGAACAGTCTCGCCACGCTGAGGATCCGCCCCGAAGCGTCGGTCCCGATGAGTGTCATGGTGTGTGGACCCTCGGCAAATGCGGTGGTGTCGAGCGTGCCCGACCAGCCCACCAACGGGCAGTCCGGATCGGGCACGTCGGCGTTGGCGGTGCAGGCGCCCTGCCACGCGAGGTGAAAGGTGACGGGCACCACTACCCCGTCGACCTCTACTCGAAGGTTGCTCAACCCGCCCGCGCCCAATGCCCAACCGTAAACGGTCACCGCTGAGCCGGCGAGGGTCTGATTGTGGGCTGGGACGTGCACCCAGCCACGTGGCACCGGGTTGTCGACGCGGAACGTTCGCGTGAACAGACTCGTCAAACCGTTTGCCGCGGTCATCGACAGTCGCATCGTGTGTGTGCCGTTGGCCAGGCTTGTGGTGTCGAAGACACCATCGATCCCGACGTTCGGACAGGCCGGATCGGCGACATAGGGATAGGCGGTACACGCACCGGCACGATGGCTGCCGCGTTCGAACGAGCCGATCTGTCCGACCGGGACCTCACCATCGATCGACATCCAATAAGAGCCCAGCCCGCCGTCACCGAGCGCCCAACCAACAATTGGCGACAAGAGACCCGAGACGATCTGGTTGTGCGCGGGTTGACCGATCCAACCGATCGGTGCGTGGGCCACCGTCACCGTAACCTGGCGACTCGATGTGTTGCCACACGTGTCGTGGGCTCGCGCCTCGACTACGTACGGTCCCGAGGGCAATTGAGAGGGATCCCACGAAGTGGAATAGGGCGCGCTCGTATCGCTGACGATGAGGGTGCCGTCGACATGGAAATCGACGCTCGCCACCCCATTCACGTCCGAGGCCGTCGCAGCGAGCGACACCGGCTCCGCCGTCGTGCTACCTGGGCTCGATGAAGTCAAGGCCAGCGCGGGTGGAGTGACGTCCGACGTACACGGATCCGGTGGTGGTTCCTGGTGGATCTGAACCGTCCATCGTTTGGGCTCGACGTTGCCACAGGCGTCGAGTGCACGCACCAGGATCTCGTGCTGACTTCCCGGCGCCAGACCCGAGGCGTCCCAGGTCGTCTGCCAAGGTGGATCGTGAAGCAAGGCGAGGTTCTGCCCGCCGACAAAGATCCGCATCCGGTCGACGTCCGCATCATCGTCAACCGATACCTGGATCGGCACCTGTCCTTCGACCGTCGAGCCCGGCATGGGCGTGATCGGCGTCACCACCGGAGGCGTCGTGTCGGTACAACCATTGTCGACCGTGAACGTGCGTTTGACCGCCGTGAGAAGCGGGTAGTTTCGTTCGTCGAGCACGATCGTCACGAGCTCGTGTGGGCCGTTCGAAAGCTGCGTCGTATCCAAGAACCCCGAGAAACCGACGTTCGGACAATCCGGATCAGTGCCCACCGGGTGTTGACAGGCGCTGGACGACGCCGGCCGATTCATACCAAACGACGAGAGATTCGCCGGTTCACCATCGATCCAAGCCGCCATCGTCCGCACGCCGCTCGGCGTCGCGGCCGTGCCCCGAACCTCGATCGTGCCATGTACCGTCGCACCTTCCACGGGTGACTCGAGCCGTACCACCGGTCCGAAACCCGAAAGGACTGGCGGTGGGTTGTCCGGGTCGATGATCAGAACGATCGTGCAAACGATGTCGATGACTGTTCCCCCGCCATAGTCCATCGATCGCGTGACACAAATCTCGCGTGCTACCCACAGCTCGCCAGCCGAGCAAGATTCGGGCAGCAACTCGCACGGGTCGATGTCACCAATGATGTCTTCGATACAGATTTCGTCCGGATTGCAGGTTGGCGGTGGCGGTGGTGGTGGAGGCTCGCCGGGAAGCTCGTTGAGATCGTCGGCGAGCTGACACTCGGCCGTGCTCGGTGACTTGTTGATCATGTTGCCGTCGTCGTCCAATGCGTACGGCGTCATCATGAGCCTGGGGCCACAAGCGCTGAGCGGATGAGCCAAACCGAAGAAATGACCGATCTCGTGGCCAAGAATGTCACCGAGATTCCGTGTGGTGCCTGGGCAAGGCGTAGACTCGTTCGAGTCTCTTATGTTGTTGCCATTGAGATCTTTCCAGGTGTTTTCGTAAATTTCGATAGATCTTTCGGCCGGATGAAAGGATCCACAGGCACCTGGCACAATTCCCGTGTATTGACGCTTGAAAGTTACGGGTAACTCGAACCCCACATCGCCGGTCGTCTTGATGTCGGGGATGGACTGTCCGTCGACATCGCAGTCTGGACCGTTCCAATGAGCCGCTGCAATGTCGAGGGCAGCATCCTTACCAGCTGGCCAGTTCGATGTGATCAAACGTACATCGGAGATATTCTCTGGCGGTGCATACCCTGGTATCGCCGCCGCGCATTGGGCATGACCAATACCCGTGACGAGGCAAAGTTGGAAAAGGAACGAAAGAGCGCGGGCATTCATCGATTGTTGTCGGAGGCAAGATCTACGATATGTGTAACCAAGTCGTCGAACGACTTGTCCGTGGGAAGACCAGACAGCGTGGTCGAGTATTCGATTTCGCCACTCTTTCGCTCGATGATGATGCCGCGAACGATCATGGTGTTTTTCAGCATGAAGTACGTCGGGAAGACGATCACACGTTCACCGATCTCGGGTAGTGCCGGCTGTTGGTTGTCCTCGACACAGAAGGTTCGGCCGTCGAGCTCGAATCGAGCTATGTCTAGGTGAAGGAAATACTCGTCGCTGGTATCGAGCCGTGGGTTTCTGCGGAGGAAGCGGAAGCCTTCGAGCCTCATCAATGTACCGAGAGACTCGCCGATCAAGCCGGGCGCGGCGTCGGTAACGGTACCGGTCAAGATGTTCTGCGTTTCTTCAATCCCCTGATGAAAGGTGTTCCATGTGATTGCTGGAACATCCGAAATGATGATCGGACGATCGTTCTCGTCGATACATTCTCCGTCCGTCATGGCGGGCAATAGGCGTTCCAGCCTGTCATGGGTATAAGGCACGTACGTACGATCGATCGATCCCGTTGCTTGAAAAACGAGATCCGCGCGCACCCACACCGGGAAGCTCCCATCGCTCGTCACCCATTCTCCCAACGTGGCGGGCATCTCTGCGTGTAGTGGCGATACCACGAGTAGGAAGGGGAGCAAGATCAGGCTCTTCATTGTCTTCATCGAATCATTCCTTCGTTGCGTTCCAGGGCGACGGAGAGACGAGCTAGGCTCGGGAGCACGTTCGCGCTAGCAGGCACACACGATATATCGTTTCTTCGTTGTTCTGCATCGACACATCGGATCAGGCAACGTACTGGATCATTGTTTATAGAGGCGTGATGCATCGTCGTCTCGTTGCTGTCAGCCCCTGAGAGAGTCTCGATCCTTGTGGCCGTCTGGTCGAATGACAGGCCAACTAGGAACATCCGATACGTTGGTCGGCACATCGATTCGACCATCCTTGCGCTCGCCGAAGATACTCCTCGTAATCAGGATGTTTCCCGGCATGATGATCGTCGGAAAAACGATCACACGATCCCCGACCTCGGGTAGCTCTGGCTGTCTCTTGTCTTGGACACAGAATGTCTTCGTGTCGAGCTCGAATCGTGCCGTTTCGATAAATATGTAGTACGAATCGCCGGCCTCAAACAAGGGGCTCTTCTTGAGAAAGCGGAAGTCTTTTAGGCTCGATCAAGGTACCCAAATACTCACCGAGGACACCTGGTGCGCTATCAACGACCGTTCCAGTAAGAATATTGATGGTGTTTTTCACACCGTCGCTCAAGGCTTGCCATTCGACGCTCGGGTCGATGACCCAGACGTCATTCTGGTCGACACATCCACCCCCCCCCGTGAACGAGGAAATCATGTCTCGAAAGGTCTCGCAAAGATGGGAACTTAGAAATGCTCCATCGACCTCGCCGGACGGCTGAAAGACCAGATCGGCTCGAGCCCACATCGGTAGGTTCTCCCCTCCGATCGCCAACTCGCCTACGGTTGACGGCATCGCAGCGAGGAGAGGCACTTCGGTGAGAAAGAAAGCCACACAAAACAGATTCAGGACTGATGAGTGATGTCGCATGGATTCCGGGCTCCTCCATTAACAGAAGACAAGCGTCTGGATAGCTCGTTCGACTTTGCATAAACCCAACGATCTTAATAGGATATATCCATGAAGCCGATCCAGGTCGCCCTTGACGAAACCATCCTAGCCGAGCTCGACAAAGACGAAGACGTGCGACGACTTGGCCTTTCCGCCGTGCTTACGAGGCTTGTCCGAGAGTTCTTGGCGCGCAAGCGCGAGCATGCCGTTGACGAGCAATACCGCCGTGGCTATACCGGTTTCGATCATCTAGGACCGGAGTTCGAAGGCTGGGAAGAGATGGGTGAATGGCCGGAGACTTGAATCGAGGCGAGATCTGGCTCCACACGTTCTCGAAACCCGACAAGCGCCGCCCAGTCGTCGTCCTTTCTCGGCAAAGCGTCATCCCACTTCTACGTACGGTCATTGTGGCCCCGATCACATCCACGGCCCGAGGCGTGCCGAGCGAGGTACCGGTTGGCATCGATGAAGGTCTAAAGAATGATTCGGTCGTCAATCTCGACCACATTCAGACGGTCGATCGCAAACACCTCAGGTACTTTGTCGGCACCCTGGACGATAGGAAGATGGCTGCGGTGTGCCGGGCACTGGCGCTGGCAACCGGCTGCCTGTCGAGCTGAAGCCCTCTCATTCGCTTTCATGGTGCTGTGCGCTTCGACAGTGTCGGCGTGCATGAAGGCGCTGGATGCATCACCGCGAAACACCCACCGACACCAGCCGTAAGAGACGTCGAGATGATCGACTCACTTTCGCTCCGCAACCTCGCCCCGCTCCTCGTTCTCGTCCTCCTCTTTGGCTGTGCTCCTTCGGAAGCTCCGAACGACGCAGCGGTTTCGGACGATCAGACTCGAGAAGACGTCGGCGACGAGGTCACGGACGAGCCTCGAGCGGTCATGCAGACCGAGTCGTTCGACTTCGACGTAGCGGGCAATACCTTGGCGGGCCTATTCGATCGGCCCGTCGATCGCGAAGCTTCGGCGACGATCATCATCGTGCACGGCTACGGCGAAACCAACGTGGTCGAAGGCAATTGGTATAACCAGCTGCGATCCACGTTCGCGCGGATCGGTATCAACACGCTGATCTGGGACAAGCCCGGTTGCGGTCCGAGCGGAGGTGAATTCAACATCAACCAGCCGGTGCAAAGCAGCGCCGAAGAAGTCAACGCCGCCGTCCAAGCCTTACGGGACCGCAATCTACCCGGCACCGAGACCATCGGCCTATGGGGCGTGAGCCGCGCCGGCTGGATCGTGCCCCTGGCCCTCGCGGAAGACCCGTCGATCGCCTTCTGGATCTCGGTCAGCGGCACCGACGGCAAGGAAAACGCACGCTATCTGCTCGAAGAGAACTTCAGAATCGAAGGCCGGTCCGAAGAAGAAACCGCGGTGCTGATCGCCGAATGGCAGGCGCGTGTCGACACCGTCTGGAAAAACGGCACCTACCAGGACTACCTCGACGCCGCGCCCAACCTCAGCGCCGACCCCTTCATGGAATTCATGGGCTGGAGTGGCAACGCCTCCGAGCAGGCCTTCCTAGCCGACCAAGAAAAATTCCGTACCGGCGAGCTCCTCATCGACGCCGAAACAGGCCTGCCCGTCTACATACCCGACTTCCCCGGCCTGCTGGCATCCATCGACCTCCCCGTCTTGGCGATCTTCGGCGAACAAGATACCAACGTGGACTGGCGCAGCACCGCCGACCTCTACCAAACCACCCTCGGCGCCAACCCTGACGCCGCCCTCAGCATCAAAACCTTCCCCAACGCCAACCACAACCTCAAACCCTGCCAACAATGCGGCGTCCGCGAAATGGCCGCCCAATCCGGCAACATACCCTACGCCGACGGCTACTACGAATCCATGATCGAGTGGCTCATCGCGCAAGGATTTGGCAGCAACCCATCAACCTGAGCGGAAACGAGTTTTCGCTGCGCTGCTGTTAACCCACCCACTCACCTGGCAAAACTGCAGTAGCGGTCTGAAGGCGCGATACCGGTAGGCCACCCATCCACGTGTCGTGAGCGAACTCGGTGGCTCCCGCTTCCCGGGTGTGCGCCAGCGGAAAAGAGCGGCGAACTGTCTGAGCGAAGCGAGTTTTCGCCGCGCCGCTGGCGTGCGCTCGGGAAGCGGAAACAGAGCCACCGCCGAGAGCGAAGACACGTGGTTGGGTGGCCGGCCCGCTCGGCACAAAACCCAAGAAGCAACCTGAGCCTTCTTCCTCCGTTGCCTCAAAAAGAAAGAGCGGGCCAGAAGCCCGCTCTTTCTTCACTCAAACTGAGAACCGTTCAGCTATCTTGCGCCCAAAGCTTCGCAGCCTGGTAATCCCGGTTCATCCGAGCAATATTCGAAATCGAGATCCGCTTCGGGCACACCGCCTCACACTCCCGATGATTCGAACACGCCCCGAAGCCTTCCTGCTCCATCTGCTCCACCATCGCCACCGTCCGCCGATGCTTCTCCGGCTGCCCCTGAGGCAGAACATTCAGATGGTTCAGCTTGGCGCTCGTGAACAGATGAGCCGCACCGTTCGGGCAGGCGGCGACACAGGCTCCACAGGCGATACAGGCCGCCGAATCGAACGACGCTTCCGCCACCGTCTTCGGCACCGGAATCTCATTGGCATCCCGCGCCGACCCGGCGTTGATCGAGATGTAGCCACCCGCGGCGACAATGCGATCAAAGGCGCGACGATCGACGATCAGATCTTTGATCACCGGAAACGCCGCCGCCCGCCACGGCTCGATATGGACCTCGTCACCGTCCTTGAACGACCGCATGTGGAGCTGACACACCGCCGTGCCTTCGTTCGGACCGTGCGCCTCGCCCTCGACCATCACACCGCACGAGCCACAAATCCCCTCGCGGCAATCGTGCGCGAACGCGATCGGCTCCTCGTTTTTCTCGATCAGCCGCTCGTTGACCACATCGAGCATCTCGAGAAACGACATATGGGTGGAAAGCTCCCGAGCCTCGTCGCGATAGGTAACGAAATCGCCCTTGGTCTCGGGACCACTCTGACGCCAAACGTGCAGGGTGAGATTGAGCTCGCTCATTATTTGTAACTCCGCTGGGTCAGCTTGACCTCTTCGAATTCGAGGGGTTCCTTGTGCAGCGTCGCCTGGCTCGGCTCGCCGTTGTGCTCCCAGGCCGACACGAACGTGAAGTTCTCATCGTCACGTCGCGCCTCGCCTTCGGGCGTCTGGTGCTCGACACGGAAATGACCACCCGCCGATTCGTCACGGGTGAGCGCGTCGACACACATCAGCTCGGCGAGCTCGAAGAAGTCGGCGACCCGGCCGGCTTTCTCGAGCGATTGATTGACGTCGTCACTCGAACCGAGCACCCGGACGTCGTTCCAGAATTCCTCGCGCAACGCGGGGATCTTCTCGAGCGCGGTCTTGAGACCCTCTTCACTACGCTCCATCCCGCAGTAGTCCCAAACCAGCTTACCGAGCTCGCGATGAAACGAGTCGACCGAGCGGCTACCGCGAATGGACAGCAGCTTGTCGATCCGCTCGCGGACCTCCTCGGTGGTCTCGGCGAAGGCGGCGTGCGACGTATCGACCTTGTCACCCATGCGCTCGGCGAGGTAGTTGCCGATCGTCGCCGGCAAGACGAAGTAGCCATCGGCGAGACCCTGCATCAGCGCGCTGGCGCCGAGACGGTTGGCCCCGTGATCGGAGAAGTTGGCCTCACCGATGGCGTAGAGCCCGTCGATGGTGGTCATCAGGTTGTAGTCGACCCACAGACCACCCATGGTGTAGTGCACCGCCGGATAAATCCGCATCGGCACGCTGTAGGGATCTTCACCGGTGATCTTCTCGTAGATCTCGAAGAGATTGCCGTAGCGCTGCGAGATCCGATCCCTGCCGAGACGATTGATCGCGTCGGCGAAATCGAGGTAGACGCCGAGACCACCCGGACCGACACCGAGACCCTCGTCACACACCGCTTTGGCGTTACGCGACGCGACGTCACGTGGCACCAGGTTGCCGAACGACGGATAGCGCTCCTCGAGGTAGTAGTAGCGATCCGCCTCGGGAATATCGCCCGGCGCGCGCTTGTCGTCGGCGCTCCGTGGCACCCAGATTCGACCGTCGTTACGCAACGACTCGCTCATCAGGGTGAGCTTCGATTGGTAATCACCCGACACCGGGATACAGGTCGGGTGGATCTGGGTGAAACACGGGTTGGCGAAAAACGCGCCTCGTTTGTGGGCGCGCCAGGCGGCGGTGGCATTCGAGCCCTTGGCGTTGGTCGACAGATAAAAGACGTTGCCATAGCCACCGGTGGCGAGCACGACCGCGTCGGCGGCGTGCGACTCGAGCGCACCGGTGAGCAGATTGCGGGTGATGATGCCGCGCGCGTGGCCGTCGACCAGGACGACGTCGAGCATTTCCTGGAATGGGAACATCTCCACTTGACCCGCCTGGATCTGACGCTCGAGCGATTGGTAGGCGCCGAGCAAAAGCTGCTGGCCCGTCTGGCCACGGGCGTAGAAAGTGCGCGACACCTGCGCGCCACCGAACGATCGGTTGTCGAGCAAACCACCGTATTCACGTGCGAACGGCACACCCTGGGCGACCGCCTGATCGATGATCTGGGTGCTCACCTCGGCGAGACGATAGACGTTCGCCTCGCGGGAGCGATAATCGCCGCCTTTGACCGTGTCGTAGAACAGGCGATACACGCTGTCACCGTCGTTCTGGTAATTCTTGGCGGCGTTGATCCCACCCTGCGCGGCGATCGAATGGGCGCGTCGCGGGCTGTCGTGAAAGCAGAACGCCTTGACGTGGTAGCCGAGCTCACCGAGCGTCGCGGCCGCCGCGCCACCGGCCAAGCCGGTACCGACGACGATGATGTCGAAACGGCGCTTGTTCGCGGGGTTGACCAGCTTGACCGAGAAACGGTGCTTCCTCCACTTCTCGGCCATCGGCCCCGGCGGAATATGCGCGTCGAGTTGAATATTGGGCACGGGTTATGAGCCTCCGAGCGTAGCCGCGGCGGCGGTCTCCACTGGAACCAAGCCGAGGAGCACCGAAAGCGGCAGCATGATGTTTCCGACACTGATGATGAGTGCGAAGGCGATCGCGAAAGCGCGCCGCCATTGGTTCACACGTGGGCCATTGAAGCCGAGTGTCTGAAACAGGCTCCACAGACCGTGGTAGAGGTGGAAACCGAGCGCCACATTGGCGACGATGTACACCAGCGCCACCAGCGGATCACTGAATGCGACCGTGACGTTGTGGTAGACGTCACCGTAAATGAAGTCCGAGTGCACCGAGCCGACGGTCAGATGCAGCAGGTGGTAGACGATGAAGAGCAGCACGATCATGCCGCCCCAGATCATCGTTCGCGACGCGTAGTCGGACGATTTCGCCTTCCACACCTTGTACTTCTCGGGCCGTGCCTTGCGGTTGCGCAAGGTCAGGGTGATCGCGGCCCAGAAATGCAGGACCAGAGCGCCGAGCAAGCCGATCCGCGCGATCCATATGGCGGCGTACTTGGGCAGAATCGGATCGCCGAGGACACGCAAGCCTTCGGCGTAATGATTGAGACTTTCGGCACCGAGCCAGAGCTTGAGATTGCCCAAGAGATGGCCGACGAGAAAGCCGAAAAGAATGATGCCGGTCACCGCCATGATCGCCTTGCGGCCGACGGTCGAACCGAAAAAGTCACGAAGCCAGGTCATGGTCTCCTCGAGTGGTCAGGGGTCGCGGAAACCCCAGTACTATACCGTTCGCACGCCGTGTGGGCAGTAGATTCACGTCGCCTCCTCACCGGGTCGACGACGTGGACGGCGACGCCGACGACGACGTGGGCGACGGGGCCGGGGAAGATCTTCCGGCGGCATGTCACCGCGTCGCGCCGCCACCTGACGCCAGCGCGCGAGCACGTCGCCGCCTTGGCCGGTGGCCTCGGCAACCAGCTCGAAGAGCTCGAGCGCCTCGCTGAAGCCGGCGCGACCGGCGAAACGCAGCCGTTGCTCCGGGCTCTTGAAACGTTGGCCACACATGCGGTGAAAGCCTTCGAGGGCGCGCATGGCGAGACCTCGTTTTTGATTGGGGAGCGAAAAACGCTCGGTGAAACGCTGGAAAACCGTATCGGAGACGTCGCGGAACGCATCGGGCGACATCCACGCCCCGGCCTCCATCTCGACCTCGAAACGCGCCAGCATCACCTCGGGAAAAAGCAACGTGGCGAGCAGCACCGAGTCGTCGAGCTCGTCGCCCTCGCGGGCACAGCGATCAAGGGTGGGGATCAGCGCACCAAAATCCCCCGCGCCGCGTCGTGAGGCCTCGAAAATTGCGAAGACCTCGGGCAAGAGCACCTCGAGCAAACCGAGATCGAGCATCCACTGCAAGATGACGCTCGCCGCCCCGGTGCGGAGCATTTGCAGCAGCTCTTCGGTGAGACGGGCGGGTGACGCCTTGAGGATCTCTTCACGATTGTCCTGGATCGCCTGCTGGGTGCGTGGCTCGATGGTGAACCCGAGACGCCCGGCGAATTCACAGGCGCGCATCATACGCACCGGATCTTCCTGGAAGCGCAGGTCCGGATCGCCGATCACCCGGATCAAACCGGCGCGCAGATCGGCGATGCCACCGACATAGTCGATGACGCTGAAGTCGTCGATGTTGTAGAAGAGCGCGTTGACCGTGAAATCACGTCGAAAGGCGTCTTCACGGGGCGAGCCCCAATTGTTGTCGCTGGTGATCAGCAGATCGCCCGGTTCGCGATCCTGCTCGTCGGGGTCGGGCTGACGGCGAAAGGTGGCGACCTCGACCACACCCTCTTTGAACAGGATGTGGGCAAGGCGAAACCGTCGACCGATGATGCGCGCGTTGCGGAAGAGCCGGCGGATCTGCCCCGGCTCGGCGTCGGTCGACACGTCGAAGTCTTTGGGCGTGCGCTCGAGCAAGAGATCACGCACGCTGCCCCCGACCATATAGGCCCGGTAGCCCGCCTTGTTGAGCCGGTACAGGACCTTGAGGGCATTCTCGTCGATCAGCTTGCGCGAGATCGGATGCTCGGGGCGGGGAATGACGATCGCTTCATCGTCATCCCCATCATCGGGATCGAGCGCCTGTTCTGTGTACACCATCACATTATAGGCGGAGCCATCCGCCCTAGCCGCTTATCCCAATTCACTGCGGATCTTGATCTCGTTGAGCAGCGTCCGGTGCACCGGGCAGCGCGTGGAAATATCGAGTAGACGCGCGCGTTGCGTGTCGTCGAGATCGCCATGGAAGACCATCTCTTTGGTGATCTCGTCGATATGGCCGGTGTCTTTCTCGCAATCGTCGCAATCGTCGGCATGCACACGTCCGTGCCGCAGGGTGACCTCGACACCTTGGAGATCCCACTTCTTGCGGTTGGCGTAGAGACGCAGGGTCATCGTGGTGCAGGTACCGAGCGCGGCGAGCAGAAGATCGTACGGCGTGGGACCGGTGTCGGTACCGCCCGGGACCGAGGTCGGCTCGTCACCGAAGAATTGGTGCGCACCGGCGCGAACTTCGTGCCGAAGACCTTCCGGCCCGGCGACGACTCGCACCGTGCCACGAGGTACCGGATCGGCTGAAGCCGACTCGGTGGCGGTCGACTCGCCGGCGGGCGCCGCCGAGAGATAGCGGCTCGCCCACGCGCTCAGGACATCGGCGAGATAAACCGCGTCGTCGGCGTTGCGCAAGAGCAGATGATCGGCGTCGTCGAGCGACACGTAGCTCTTCGGGTGCTTGGCGGCGACGTAGATCTTCCGCGCATGATCCACCGACACCACACCGTCGATCGGCGAGTGGAAAATCAGCAGCGGACGGGCGAGCTTGGCGACCGCGTCGAGCACCCGTTCCTGTGACAGATCCTCGATGAATTGGCGTTTGACGCGAAAGGTCCGACCGGCGAGCTCGACCTCCGCCGAATCGGCGTCGCCCTGATCGAGCTCGGGCGCGGCGTCGAGCAAGGTGTCGCGAATATGGCTGGTGTTGGACGGCGCGCCGATCGTCGCCACCGCTTTGACCTCGTCGATCTCCCCGGCGACGGTGAGCACCGCGGCACCACCGAGGCTATGACCGATCAAGAGCTCGGGCGCGGCTTCGTGCTCGCGCAACCAGGCGATGGCGGCGAAGAGATCGTCGAGGTTGGACGAGAAATTGGTATCGGCGAAATCACCCTCGCTCTCACCGAGCCCGGTGAAATCGAACCGGAACACGCCAAAGCCACGCTCGTTGAGGGCGCGCGAGATACGGCTGACCGCCTTGAGATCCTTCGAACAGGTAAAGCAATGGGCGAAAAGCGCCCAGGCGCGTGGGGTGCCGTCGGGACGATCCACACGCGCGGCGAGCTGATCGCCAAACGCGCCGGGAAATCGAATACGTTCGGATGCCATCGTCGAAATCCTCGTAGTTGAAGGCCGGAGTGGTAGCCGAGCCCAGACGGCCAACCCTACCGCGCTTTTCGTTCGATCCTCGGACATCGTCTCGGCCGCCTCATCGCCTTGATACCATCCATGCGTGCCGTCCTTCTCGGTCGGCCGGAGACCATGATGACCATTCCCGCCGACATCCAGATCGACGTCCACCTCGCCGAGGCCGGCACCGATGCGATTCTCGCCGAGCTCCGACAGGGCTTGCTCGGCCCGGTTCGCAGCCTGCCCTCGCGCTATTTCTATGACGACCATGGCTCGCGTCTCTTCGAGGCGATCACCGAGCTTCCCGAGTACTACCCGACCCGCGCCGAAGCCACCCTGCTGCGCACCGAAGCCGCGAAGATCGTCGGCATCAGCGGCGCGCGCGAGCTGGTCGAGCTGGGCAGTGGCGCCGCCACCAAGAGCCGGATTCTGCTCGACGCGATGCGTGACGCCGACAGTCTGCGGCGTTACGTCCCGGTGGACGTCAGCGATGGCATTCTGCGTCGCACCGCGCTCGAGCTACGGCGTGAATATCCGAAGCTCGAGATCCACGGCATGGTGGCCGATTTCATGCACCATCTCGACGCCCTCCCGGACACCGACGAAACCCGTCTGGTGGCCTTCCTCGGTGGCACGATCGGCAATCTCGAGCCCGAGCACGACGCCCCGGCTCTGCTGCGCGAAGTCCACGACGCGATGGCGCTGGGCGATCGCTTTCTTCTCGGCACCGATCTGATCAAAGACCCGGCGGTGATCGAAGCCGCCTACAACGACAGCCAGGGCATCACCGCCGCCTTCAACCTCAACATCCTCAAAGTCGTCAACGAGCGTTTCGACGCCAACTTCGACGTCGACGCCTTCCGGCATCGTGCCTTTTTCGATCGTGAGCATCGCTGGATCGAAATGCGGGTCGTCGCCAGCCGGGCGATGCAGGTCCACATCGGCGCCCTCGACATGACTATCGAGCTCGACGCCGACGAAGAAATCCGCACCGAGATCAGCACCAAATACGATCGCGAGCGTCTGGAAGGTCTGTTCGCCAAGTCGGCCTTCGAGCTCACCGAGCTCTACACCGGTGAAGGCCTGTTCGCCCTGTCGTTGGCACGGCCGACCTGAGCCTCCGCAAGCTCGAGAGCTTGCGCCACAGTTGCAAGCTTGAGCGCTTGCGCCACTCTCGCTAGGATACGGGGTCGCACCCACCGCCGTGGCGTGCGGCCATCCCGTCCCCATCCAACCATTACTCGTTCGGAGAGACCAAGATGAGCACCGAAACCCGTGCTTTTCAGGCCGAAACTCGGCAGCTTCTCGATATCGTCATTCACTCCCTCTATTCCAATAAAGAGATCTTTCTCCGTGAGCTGATTTCCAACTCGTCGGACGCGCTCGATCGGTTGCGTTTCGAGGCGCTCACCCATCCCGAGGTGATGGAGAAAGACGAGGTCTTGGAAATCCGGCTCGAAGCCGACGCCGATGCCCATACGCTGTCGATCATCGACAACGGCATCGGTATGAGTCGTGACGAGGTGATCGAGAACCTCGGCACGATCGCCAAGTCGGGCACCCGCGAGCTGATGTCGAAGCTCGAAGAACAACCGGCCGACAGCTCCCCCGAGCAGGTGGCGTCGCTGATCGGTCAGTTCGGCGTCGGCTTCTACTCCGCCTTCATGGTCGCCGACAGGGTCACCGTGGTCACCCGTCGTCAAGGTGAAGAGGTGGCGACCCGCTGGGATTCGGAAGGTGGCGGCGAATACGAAGTCACCGACGATCATCGTTTCGCCCGTGGCACCACCGTGACCCTGCACCTCAAGCCGGTCGACGAAGAGCACGGGCTCGAGAACTTCACCGATTTCTTCGTCATCCAGCGGATCGTCAAGCGCTACTCGGATTTCATTCCCTACGCGGTGAAGACCGAGCAAACGCGCGAAGAGCCCGAACGGGACGAAAGCGGCGCACCGATCGAGGGCAAGACCAAGACGGTGGTCGAAGAGGTGATCCTCAACTCGATGAAGCCGATCTGGACGCGGCCGGCGAGCGAGGTGAGCGACGAGGAGATCAACGAGTTCTATCGTCACATCTCGCACGATTGGACCGATCCGCTCGACGTCGTGCGGCTACACGCCGAGGGCCGGATCGAATACCAGGCACTTCTCTTCCTGCCGTCGAAGGCGCCGTTCGATCTCTATTACCGCGACCAGTCCTACGGTCTCCAGCTCTACGTGCGCCGCATCCTGATCATGGATCGCTGCGAGGAGCTGCTGCCGACCTATCTGCGCTTCGTCAAGGGCGTCGTCGACTCGTCGGATCTGCCGCTCAACGTGTCGCGCGAGATGATCCAGCACGACCGTCACATCACGCAGATGCGTCGTTGGCTGACCCGCAAGGTGCTCGATCACCTCGGCACGATGAAGAAGGACGACGAAGACAAGTTCATCGGTCTGTTCAAGGAATTCGGCCGGGTGCTCAAGGAAGGCGTGGCGAGCGATGCCGACAACAAAGATCGCATCGCGCCGCTGCTCTACTTCCCCACCTCGCACGACGAAGAGAAGCCGACCACCCTCGACGGTTACGTCGAGCGGATGAAGGACGAGCAAGACGCGATCTACTACCTCACCGGCGAATCGCGTGGGGTGATCGAGGCATCGCCACATCTCGAGGCGTTTCGCGCCAAGGAATACGAGGTGCTCTATCTCGACGATCCGGTCGACGAGATGGTGGTGCAATCGCTCAACACCTACCAAGAGAAGCCTCTCAAGTCGGTGGGCAAGGGCGAGATCGAGCTCGGTAGCGAGGAAGAGCGCGAGAAGGCCAAAGAAGAGCTCAAAGAAAAGAAGGACGACTACGAAAGCCTGCTCGGCTTTCTCCAGACCTCGCTCGACGATCACATCAAAGAGGCGCGTCTCTCGGCCCGTCTCACCTCGTCGCCGGCCTGTCTGGTGGGCAGCGAATTCGATCTCTCCCCGCAGCTCGAGCGCATGCTCCGCCAGACCGAGGGTGGCGAGCGGATCGGCAAGCAGAAGCGGATTCTGGAGATCAACCCCGATCACCCGATCGCCACCCAGCTCCGGACCCGCCACGAGCAAAACGCCGACGATCCCAAGCTCGCCGGCTACGCACAGCTGCTCCACGGCTACGCGTTGCTCGCCGAAGGCTCACCGTTGCCCGACCCGGGGAACTTCAATCGCCTGGTCGCCGAGCTGATGACCGAGCAGTTGGGCGGCTGATCGAAGACGCGGCGGACCGTCGTTCGTATGTGAGCGGGCTCGGGTCACCCCCGAGCCCGTTTCTCTTTTGGCCCTCGGTTGGCGATCGGGTGGCATACGATACTCGCCAGCCCAAGGAGGTTTGCTTTGACCCTACGCCGCTCTTCGCTTCTTTTGCTCGCCCTTTTCATCAGTCTCGGCCTCGGACTCACCACGGTGGCGCACGGTGACGATCCGTCCGGCACCGCGATTCTGCCTCCACTGCCACCGTGGAGCGGTGAGAGTCGCGCCTTGATCGTCGCCGACGACGATCCATGGGTGACGCCGGCCGAGCTGGCCGACTTCGATACCAGTCCGTCGTACCTCGACACGATGGCGTATCTGAAGCGGTTGGCCGCGGCGGCGCCGCAAATCGAGCTCATCTCGCTGGGTACGAGTCTCGAAGGTCGTGAGCTGTGGCTGGCGGTGGTCTCGAAAGAAGGGGTGAAGACCCCCGAAGCATTGCGCGCCAACGGCAGGCCGACGCTGTTCGCCCAGAGTGGCATTCACAGTGGCGAAATCGACGGCAAGGACGCCGGCCTGATGCTGCTGCGCGACCTCACCGTCGCGGGCACCAAGAGCGAGCTGCTCGACCGGGCGAATCTGCTCTTCGTGCCGATCTTCGGCGTCGACGCGCACGAGCTCGATTCACCCTACGAGCGGATGAATCAACGCGGCCCGAGCAGAACGGGTCGACGGCCGACCCCGGCAAATCTCAACCTCAACCGCGACTACGCCAAGGTCGACACGGTTCTGATGCAGATGATGGTCGATGCCCTGAAACAGTGGGATCCGGCCCTTTACGTCGACCTGCACGTCACCGATGGCGTCGACCACCAATACGACGTCACCTGGGCCTACTCACGTCGGTATTCACCGGCGATTCGCCAATGGCTGGAAACGGTCTTCGATCCACGGGTCACCGGTCAGCTCGAAGCCGCCGGTCATATTCCCGGCCCGTTCTTCTTCGCCGCCGACGGAGTCGATCCCGCCAACGGCATCTATGAATGGTCGTCGTCGACCCCACGATACAGCGATGGCTGGGGCGACGCGCGTCATCTGCCGACCCTGCTGGTCGAAAACCACGCCCTCAAACCCTACGAGCAACGGGTGCTCGGCACCTACGTGCTGCTCGAATCGATGCTCGACACCCTCGGTGAGCACGGCGCCGAGTTGATCGAAGCGATCGATGCCGATCGCGCCCGACGGGCCGACCCGGTCCCGCTCGCCCACCGGGTACCCGAGACACCACCGACTCGCACCATGACCCTGCGCGGCATCAAAAGCGAGATGGTGACCTCGAAGATCACCGGCGCCAAGCTCGTGCGCTGGACCGGTGAGCCGATGACCTACGAAAACGTACCGATCGTCGAAGCCTCAGAGGTCGTCGAATCCGTGACCCGCCCCCGCGCTTATTGGGTGCCGGCGATCTGGCGCGACGTCATCGACCGACTGGCGCGTCACGGCATCGAAATGGAACGGATCGACAGCCCGCGCACCCTCGACGTGAAGATGTACCGTCTCGAGAATCCCGAGCTCGCGGGACGTGTCTTCGAAAGTCACGTACGCGTCTCGGCCGACGTCAGCATCGAAAACAAACGCTGGACCTTCGCCGCTGGATCCGTCCGCGTCCCCACCGACCAGCCGCTCGGCACCCTGGCGGTTCTCCTGCTCGAGCCACGCGCTCCCGATTCCTTCTTTCAATGGGGATTCTTCAACGCCGTGCTCCAGCAGACCGGCTACTACTCCTCGTACGTCATGGCGCCTATGGCCGAGCGCATGCTCGAAGCCGACCCCGAGCTCCGCACGCTTTTCGAAAAGAAGCTCGAGGACGATCCCGACTTCGCCGCCAGCCCCCGCGCGCGCCTGGATTTCTTCTACGAGCGGACGCCGTTCTTCGATGATCGCTGGCTGCTCTATCCGGTCGCTCGGGAAGAGTGACCGTGATCCCCCAAGCTCTGACCTCTGAAACACGCGGAGGAGATCGCTCGCGCGCATAGGTGAGATCCGATTCATCCGAAGGGGCCAACAAGCGGCGGCCAAAACCAAGGCTCTGGAGCCAACGTCATGGGCCCCGAATGAGCTTCGAGCGCCGCGAGCGCCTGCGAAGTTGCATCATCCGCAGCGTCGAGCGGGGATGATGATGGGACGGCGCGATCCAAGATGGCAGCCGCGGCGTGGAGCAGGTCGAGCTCGGCGGTAGTGAGGTCGAGACGGTGTGCCTCAGTCATCG
>JBCDBH010000056.1:0-21546 GCA_039184055.1 Acidobacteriota bacterium | reverse complement strand
GGCGCTCGCCGAAGGCGACGACGAGGCGGCGCGGATGCTCGACGAGTCGCTCGATCACATGGCGCGTGGCGGTCTATTCGATCAGCTCGGTGGTGGCTTTCATCGCTACGCCACCGATCAAGAGTGGAAGATCCCGCATTTCGAAAAGATGCTCTACGACAACGCCCACTTGCTGGCGCTCTACACCCGTGCCCACGCTCGCACCGGGAACCCCGAGGCCGAACGAATCGTGCGCGCGACGGCGGCGTTTCTCGCCCGTGAGATGACCGGTGAGCACGGTGAGCTCTGGAGCGCCATCGACGCCGAAACGGCGGGGCGTGAAGGGGCGTTCTATGTGTGGACGCTCGGCGAGCTGACGGCCGTGTTGGGTGCCGAAGACGCGGGCTTTTTGGCGCCGATCTACGGTTTCTCCGGTGCGCCGTTCTTCGAGGACGACCACTTCGTTCTGCATCTGCCGGATGGCCTCGCGACGCAAGCCGAGCGTCGGCATATGACCTACGACGATCTTCTGGCGCAGATCGAGCCGCTACGGGCTCGATTGTTCGAGACACGAGCCGAGCGCCCCCGGCCGCTCACCGACGACAAGGTGCTCACCGATTGGAACGGCATGGCGATCCACGGCTTGGCGCTCGCCGCACGTCATTTCGACGACGCCGACATGCTCGACCAGGCGCGTCGCGCAGCGTCCTTCGTGCTCGAACATCTCGACTCCGGCGAGGGGCCGTTGCGGCATAGCTGGCGAGCGGGTGAGACACGGGTCGACGCCTTGCTCGGTGACTATGTCTTTTTCGTTCAGGGTTTGCTCACCCTTCACGAGGCCGATCCCGAGGGGGATTGGCTGGCCGCCGCGATGCGGCTCACCGACGAGCAGATCGAGCGCCTCGCCGATGCGAAGGGTGGTTTTTTCACCAGCGCGCAACGAGACGACGTCCTGGTGCGGTCGAAAGAAGTGCTCGATGGCGCGCTGCCGGCAGCCAATGCAATCGCGGCGCTCAACCTGATCGAGCTCGCCCGGCTCGATGGCGACGCGCGGTGGCGTCAGCATGCCGAAACCACCCTCAAGGCCTTCGCCATTTTCGCCTCTCGGGCGCTCGACGGCGCAAAGATGCTGACCCTCGCGGTGCATCGTTTCCACGCTGTCTTTCCAGGTGTCGAGACGAGCGACCTCGATGCACCGATGACCGAGGCGGAAGAGACTGCACGCGATGTCGTCCAGGCCCGGTTCGGGGTCGGTGAAATCGAAGAAGGCGATTGGATTCCGTTCCGGCTCGAAGTCACCTTGTCCCCGGGCTGGCATGTCTACGCGCATCAGCCGGGTGCGCCGGTGCCAGCGACACGTCTCGAAGGTCAGGATGCGACGTTGCGTGACGTCGTCTATCCGGGAGGCGACGAAAAGGTACTGGCCGACTCCTCGACGTCCGTGATGGTCTACAGCGGGACCTTCGAGGTCGTCGGTCGGGTTCGTCCCACCTCGGAACAGGCGAAGCTCCGGCTGCACTACCAGGCGTGTGACGATCGCCGCTGTCTGCCGGTATCCGGACTCGAGGTCGAGCTCGGTCGTGCGATGTCCAGCTGAGCGAGATTAGCGTTTGTGGGTGCGAATATCGGTTTCGCCCCGCGCGACCTTCTCGATCCACGGGACCACTTCATTGCGTTGCGCGGCGGCCTCGAAGTGCTCTTTCATCTGATGCACCCGTTCGCGATAGCTCGGATCGTCCAGGATCGTCTTGACTTGATCGCGCAGTTGCTCGGCGGTCAGCCGACGATAGTCGCCCTTGAGACCCAGGCCGTGATACGCGATCCGGGCGGCGTTGCTGGGTTGGTCGCGCCCGACCGGTAGCGCGACCATCGGGACGCCGCAGAGAATCGATTCCTTGACGCTGTTCAACCCGGCATGCGTGATGAAGAGCGACGCTCGTTCCAACACGGCGAGCTGAGGAACGAAGGCGTGAGCCGTGACGTTCTCCGGTAGGTCGTTCAACCGCTCCGGATCGAAACGACGGCTCACCGCGAGGATCAGGCGGACATCGGGAAGCTCGCGAAAGGCGTCGACAAAGGTCTGGAACACTCGCTCCGGTCGTTTCAGCGCCCAGGTCTGGGTTCCCATCGCCGCAAAGACGATCGGGCGGTCGTCGTCGGGCCAGTCGAAGGGCTCCTGGTTGCGATCGACGTCGACCAAGGCATCGATGTATTCGACATGATCCTGTGGCGGGTGCGGAAAGTCGAAGGCACGCGGGCACGCGCTCAGATTGAGGGTCAGATCCAAGACGTCCGATGGATTCTTGAAATCGACCAGGGCCGGATTGACCCGTCGGACCAGGGCAGGGCCGGAGAGACGCAAGGCGCGACTCATGATGAAAGTCAGCAAGCGCGCGGGATGGATGAACGCCAGTTTCGGCTTGTGCCACGCCAAGCGGGCTCGAAGCGACAGGCTGCCGTCAGGTCGGGGCGTCGCGTGTGACCAAAAGGGCGGCAGGGTTCGGTTGTTCGTCGGTAGGGTGGTGTGGAGAAAGACGTAAGGCAGGCCGATCCGCGAAGCGAACAAACCGGCGAGCGGATTCAGCCCGTCGCAGACCAATACGTCGATCCCGAGTTGATGAATCGAGTCGAGATCCTTGACGATCTCGTCGATCATGCGCGAATACTGTTTTGCGTTGTCGATGATCGCGAAGAGCGGAAACCGTCGCCTAGCGTCCTGTTTCCACTTGTCCATCGTCCCGGCGGGGTGCGTGTCCGCGGCCAGAGCGACATAGTCGAATCCCTTCGCGCGTAGTGCTTCTTCGTCGTCGGCGAGACCGATGAACGTGATGTGATGTCCCGCGTCTTCGAGGCGTCGCGCCACCGTGATGGCGCAATTCTGATGTCCCGGCTCCCCGGGTAAAAGAACAAAACCGGCGTGCATGATCCCCTTCCTCTCGTATGTGCTCGAATCCCCGTTCGAGACCCAAAACCAACCCGAACAACGACCGGGCTCGCTCGACCTTCGAGCCCGGTTCGTGAACTATTTCGACTCGTAGGCGATCGCCAATGTCGCGTCCGCGCTGCCTTCGCGGGTGATGTTGACGGTGATCGTCCGGCCGCTGCCGTTGTCACCGACCACGGTGCCCCAAAAGGTGTCGTTGCTGCTCATCCGATTGGTGGTCACTTCGTAGCCTTGGCCACGGAGCTCGTTTTCCCACCAGCCGATCACCGTCTCGGTGTCGTCGGTGACTTTGGCGGTGAACAGACCCGACTCCGAATCGGCGCCCTTCTGGCTGAAGGTACTCGCCACGTCGCTGGCGTTCGGATAGCTGGGAATCCAGCTCGGGATGTCGGTGGCGTCGGCACCGGCGCCCCACACCACCTCGTTGCCGTCGGAGCCACGCATGGTCACCGTGCCACCCTCTTGGTCGCCGCTGAACTCCATGGTCGATTCGCCGTCCGGACCCGACATGGTGACCGTACCCGCTTCTTGATCGGCGCTGATCGTGGTCATGCCCTCGCCGGTATCGAACGAAAAATTGCCTTGTTCGATCTGACTGTAGTCGGCGGTAAGGGTCTCTCCGGTCTGCTTGTTGCGAATCGTCATCGTGCCGGCGTCGCGATCCGACTCGATCAGCTCGAGCTCCGGGTTGAGCTTGACGATCAGCTCGGCGGCCGCCGCGGCGGGATTGTTTTCCATGTCTTGGGCGACGTCACCGACTTTCTTGGCGACGAACATACCGCCGAGCAAAAGCACGATGCCGCCGATGACGACCAAGGCGCCACAGCCGATCGCCACCCAGGCCAAAGGGGGCAGACCCGAGCGTTTGGGCGCGGCGTCAGGCGGAGCTGGGGGTTGTCCGTTCATCGATCGTCTCCTCATTCGTCAGAGTTCCGGCAGCGGAACTCGTCGTTTCATTGGATGCGAGCTCTATTTCACTCGTAAGACGTTGTGAGTGTACTGTGTCATATCGGTGCTCGTCGATCTTTCAGGTATTCTGAGCAGGCGGCAGACTCGAGCAACCATGAGCCGGCACTTGGGTGAACAACACCGGATGAGCAAACACCGGCGGAAACAACACTGGTGAACCGATACTGGAACGGGATCGCGGTCTTCTTCGTCGCGGCTGTCATCGCCGTGACGCCATTGGTCGGTCAACCGACTGGCGAGTGGATCGAGGTGCACGCGCCGAGCATCTCGGTGCTGACCGACGCCGGCGTCGAACGGGGGGCGGAGATCGCCGCCCAGCTCGAGCATTTTCGCGCCGTCTTCGCTCAGCTCGCGCCTGAGCTCGATCTACACGCGCCGGTGCCGCTCACCATCATCGCCTTTCGCAACAACGAGTCCTTCTCACCCTACAAAGCCGGTCGCGCGGGCCGAGGCACCGCCTTGCTCGGTCAGCTGGTCGCGCATCCCGACGGTCATTTCCTCACCACCAACGCCGATCCCGGGGTGGTCGATGCGCTCGATGTGCTCTTTCACGAGTACACCCATCATCTGGTGCGCACCAACCTTCCCGAGGTGCCGCTCTGGCTCAACGAGGGGCTCGCCGAGTACTACAGCACCTTCGCCACCGATGGTGAATCGGTGCGGCTGGGTGAGCCGGTCGAGCGGCACATCAAGTGGTTGAAGCAATACGGTGTACCCGATCTCGATGCGCTGCTGCGGGCGCGTCAAGGGGTGCTCGGCGGGAATCACGGTCCACGTGAGGTCGGGGCCTTTTACGCGGGCTCGTGGCTGCTCGCCTACCATTTGCTCGCCGACGACGAACGTCTCGCCCGTACCGCCGACTATCTCCTCGCCGTGGTCGGGGGTGAGGATCCGGTGACCGCCTTCGAGGATGCGATGGGCGAGAGGCTCGGTCGGATCGAAGAGGAGTTGGCTGACCGGGTCGCGGCGGACCAATTTCCCACCGCCTCGATACCGCTCGAACGGCTGCCGACGGTCGCTGTCGAGATTCACGCCGCGCGCCCCGCCGACGTGCTCACCACCCTCGGTGAGCTGTGCGCGCTCTTTGGTCGCATCGATCAGGCTGAACGACATCACATGCGTGCGCTCGAGCTCGATCCGCAGCATGCCGAAGCGCACGCCGGTGTCGCGCGTCTCGCCGAGCTCGCCCAAGATCATCAACGTGCCCGGTTGCTCTATGGCGATGCCGTCGCCTTGCCAGGCGCGAGCGCGCGCACCTACCTGCGGGCCGGACGACATTGGCTCCGCACGCTCGAGCTCAGCGGTGGGGGCGTCACGGTAAGCGTCCGGCCCAGCGGTCGTGGCCAGGCGCGCACCGCTCAGATGCAGGAGATCGATCGCCAAGCTGACGGCGCCCGCAAGCTCTTGCGTCGTGGCATGAGCCTCGATCCTGGATTCGCTGAAATCGAAGCGGTATTCGGCTTGTCGCATCGTTTTGGCGACGCCGACCCTCGTGACGGCCTGGCGCCGCTCGGGCGAGCCATCGATCGGTTGGCGCAACGACTCGACCTGGTGGTGGCGAAGCTTTACTTGTTTTTACGCGCCGGGGAGATTCGCGCCGCCGAGAACGTGCTCGAAACCTCGATCGTGTCGCGAGCCGACGACCAGCTGGTGCTCGATCTTCGTGACGAGATCGAGCGTTGGGCGTTGCTCCACGCGGCGCAGGAAGCGTTCGACGACGGTGCGTACGAAGACGGTCTGATGTACTTCGATCAGGCGGTGTCGGCGACCCGCGATCCGGTGTTACGCGAGGCCATGGAAGCCCAGCTCCGCCATCTTCAAGACGCCCTCGGCGGGCGTTGATCGGGTCGGTCGAGGCTCAGTCGTACCGATTCGATTCAGTCGTACATGTGAGGCGTGCGGCGGCGTCGCTTGACTTCGGAACGCTGCTTCTTGTGTTCGAGTCGCTTCCGCTTGGCGCTACGGGGCATCTTGGTTTTCTTGCGCTCGGGCTCTTCCCGTAACGATTCACGGATCAGATCGATGAAGCGCTCGATCGCGGTCTCGCGGTTGCGATGTTGGGAGCGCGAGCTCTCGGCCGAGACGCGCAGGACGCCTTCGCCGTTGATCCGGTTGCCGAGATGTTCGTAGAGCTTGATCTTCTGCCGCTGATTGAGTGAGGGCGAGGTATCGACCGTGAAATGGAGGATCACCTTGCTTTCGGTCTTGTTGACGTGTTGCCCACCCGGACCCCCACTGCGCGCGGTGGTGAAGCGCAGCTCGTCGTCGGCGATGAAGAGTTGGTTGTCGATTGCCGGCATCGCCGTCACACTCTCATAGAATCGTTCCGTGACGAAGTCCAAGAACCAACCTTTTCCCGTCAAGGAGATTCTCGCCAGCGCCTCCGGATCGGACGGCGAGGCGATCGGATCGTCGCGGCAGGGTCGTCCCATCATGGCCTGGCGTCTCGGCCGTGGCGCCCGTCACGTCAGCTTGATCGGTGGTTGTCACGCCGACGAGCCGATCGGACCGGCCATGCTCGAACACTTCATCGGCTTTCTGCAGACACGGCCCGATCATTCTTTGCTCGAGCGTTTTACCTTCTTCGTCGTGCCCCATGTCAATCCCGATGGCGATGAACGCAACCTGAGCTGGTGGCGTCAGGCTACCGAAACGGTGCCGCTCGGCCCCTATCTACGTGACGCGGTTCGTGAGCCACCGGGCGACGACGTCGAATTCGGTTTTCCTCATGATGCCGACGATCACGATGCGCGGCCTGAAAACCGAGCCGTGGCTCGTTTTCTCGAGGGCGGTGCGCCTTTTATGCTTCATGCGACTTTTCACGGCATGGCCTGGGGAATGGGCCCGTGGTACCTGATCGAAGAGAGTTGGATCGACCGGAGCCGAGGTTTTCGCGATCGCCTTCGGGCACGTAGTCGCGATCTCGGGTATCGCTTGCACGACGTCGACCGTGGTGGTGACAAGGGCTTCACCCGCATCGACGAAGGCTTCACTACCCGTCCCGACTCCCGCGCCATGCGAGCCTTCTTCCTGGCCCAGGACGATCCCGAGATGGCGGTGAAATTTCGACCCAGCTCGATGGAATATGTCCGTGGCTTGGGCGGCGATCCCTTTACCTTCGTCACCGAGATGCCGCTCTTCATCTTGCCCGTCGAGCGCTATCGCGAGAGCTCGGATCCGGTTCGCCCCCTCGCGACTCAGCGTCTGCGCGCCGCCGCTGTCGACGACGACACGCTGGCCAAGGTGGTCGACGAGGTCGGTCTACAGGCAATGCCGATCCGCGATCAGATGACCCTCCAGCTCGCCATTCTCGAAGAAGCGCTCGATCTCGTCGCCGACTGAATCCTCGACGCCGATCGGTCGTAGTGCCTGACGGGGGAGCCCCTCCCCCTTCTTTATCGATTTCTCATGGAGGAGCATCCATGTCTCTATTTGGCAACATCATCTGGCTGGTCTTCGGTGGCTTTTTCGCCGGAGTCGGCTACATCATCGGCGGCGTGCTGCTGTGTTTCACCATCATCGGCATCCCCTTTGGCATCCAGTCGATCCGGCTGGGCGTCGCGAGCTTCATGCCCTTTGGCAAAGAGCTCGTTACCCGGCCCGATGCCGACAGCCCCTTGCGGCTGATCTTCAACATCCTGTGGCTCATCCTCTTCGGCTGGGAGATCGCGCTCATGCATCTCTTCTGGGCCGCCATCCTCACCGTTACCATCATCGGTATTCCGTTCGCCGTGCAGCACGTCAAGCTCATTCCGATGTCACTCCTACCGATGGGGCGCGATCTCGTCTGACGGCTGACTCTCATCTCAAATGTAAAGGTCCGAGCTTCGTCGATCGAGCGCGCGGTATTGGATCGCTTCGGCCACATCGGCCGATGTGATCCGCTCTCGATCGGCAAGATCGGCGAGGGTGCGCGCCACTTTGCGAATCCGAGTCACGGCGCGTGCCGATAGACCGAGACGATCGTAGGCGGCGTCGAGCAGTCTCTGGCCACCTTTGTCGAGACGGGCATGACGATCGAGATCCTGCATCGCCGCGTTGACCGGAGTGGAGTCGTCGGCGCCGTAGCGGGCGCGCTGGCGCGCGCGGGCCGTCGCCACCCGCGTGGCGACGTCGGCCGACGACTCGCCTGGCGCGGCGCGCCACGCCGCGATCGGCACGGTCGGCACCTCGATGTGGAGATCGATTCGATCGAGCAAAGGGCCCGAGATCTTCGAGCGATAGCGCTCGATGGTGTGGGGTGCGCAGTGACACACCTTGCGTTCGTCGCCGAGGTGGCCACACGGACACGGATTCATCGCCGCGACGAGCGCGAAGCGCGACGGAAATGTACAGCGGGCGCGTGCTCGCACGATGCTGACCTGGCCATCTTCGAGCGGCTGTCGAAGCCCTTCGAGCGTCGATCGTCGGAACTCGGGAAGCTCGTCGAGAAAAAGCACGCCCGCGTGCGCCAGAGTCACCTCGCCCGGGCGAGGCGTCGAACCACCGCCGATCAGGCCGTAGGTGCTCACCGCCGGATGGGGGCTACGAAACGGTCGCTCGGTGACCAATGACGCCGGAGGTGATTCGGCGACCAGCGAGCGAATCTTGGTCACCTCGATCGCTTCCGTCTTCGACAGAGGCGGCAGGATGCCCGGAAGGGTGCGCGCCAGCATCGTCTTTCCGGTTCCAGGAGGGCCGATGAGGAGCAGATTGTGGGCGCCCGCCGCCGCCACTTCGAGCGCGCGTTTGGCGGTCTCTTGACCACGAACCTCGGCCATGTCGATCCAGCCACGGGCGAGTGGTTCGGGGTCCACCGGGCGGGCGTCGGGGATCGTCTCGCTGCCGCGGAGGTGCTCGACCGCGGCGATCAGGCTCGGTACCGGAATCACCGTGACTCCGTCGAGCGCCGCCGCCTCACCACCGTTGGCCACCGGGACCAGCAGCTCCCGATCGCCGTCACGTCTGGCTAGGTCGGCGATTGCCAACCCGCCACGTATCGGTCGTACCGCACCGTCGAGACCGAGCTCGCCACACACCAAGCGATCCTCGAGCGCGCCGTCTTCGATCACACCCAGCGCGGCGAGGAGCGCCAGGGCGATGGCGAGATCGATATGACTGCCTTCCTTGCGTAGATCGGCGGGTGCGAGGTTGATCACCACCGCGCGGGGTGGCAGCTCGAAACCCGAATTCTTGATCGCCGCGCGGACGCGCTCGCGGCTTTCACGGATCGAGGCGTCGGGCAGGCCGACGATCGACATCTGTGGCAGCCCAGGACGGACGTCGACGTCGACCTGGACGGGATGGGCATCGATGCCCCAGGGCGTGGCGGTTCGTGCTCGTGCCAACATACTGTTGGCTAGTAACGATGCAACCTCGATGAATCGGACAGGGCGTCCGAAACAATCAATGTGACGGTTTGGGTTTGGGCTTGGACGTAGGCGTGCGACCGGTTTGTTGCGCGCGCGTGCGACGCTCGCGCCAGTCGTCGAGACGTTCGGCCAGCTCGGCTTCGGCCCCCGCGCCGCTCGGCTCGAAAAACCGCGTACCGGCAAGGGCGTCGGGAAGGCAGTCGAGACCACCGGTCCCTTCCTCGGCGTCGTGTGCGTAGACATAGCCGTCGCCGTAGCCGAGATCACGCATCAAGCGTGTCGGGGCGTTGCGGATCACCTTGGGCACTGGGTCGGCGGGACGTTCGGCGACCACTTGTCGCGCTTTCTTCCAGGCTCGGTAGACGGCGTTGCTCTTTGGCGCCGAGGCGAGATAGACAGCGGCTTGGACGAGCGCCATGGCGCCTTCGGGATGACCGAGTCGATCGAAGGTGTTCCAGGCTTCGAGCACGCGACCCATCGCGGCGGGATCGGCGAGTCCTACGTCTTCGCTGGCGAAGACCAGCATACGGCGTGCGATGTAGCCGGGATCCTCACCGGCTTCGAGCATGCGCACCAGCCAATAGACCGACGCGTCGACGTCACTGTCCCGCAACGACTTGTGCAGCGCCGAAATGAGATTGAAATGCTCTTCGCCGTCGCGATCGTAGAGCAGGACCTTGCGTTGTACGACTCGGGTGACGGTGTCGCGGTCGACGGGCGTATCGTCTGGCGTCGTGCCGGCGACGTCGAGCACCACGGCTTCGAGCAGATTGAGCGCTTTGCGCGCGTCCCCGGCGGCCAGCTGGACGATCGTGGCACGGGCTTCGTCGTCGAGCTCGAGGCCGTGGTCACCGAGACCACGTGGCTCGGTGAGCGCGCGGCGGAGAAGGGTGTCGATGGCGTCGGCGTCGAGCGGCTCGAGCACCACAACCCGACAGCGCGACATCAACGCGCCGTTGAGCTCGAAGGACGGATTCTCGGTGGTGGCGCCCACCAGCACGATCTCGCCGCGCTCGACGAAGGGCAGGAAGGCGTCTTGTTGCGCGCGGTTGAAGCGGTGGATCTCGTCGACGAAGAGCAGGGTGCGACCGCCACCGGCTTTGCGCAGCCGGGCGGCATCGGTCATCACCTGGCGTACTTCTTTGATGCCGCTGGTGACCGCCGAGAAGGGGACGAAACGGCTCGCGGTGGCTTCGGCCACGAGGTGGGCGAGGGTGGTTTTGCCGGTGCCCGGTGGTCCCCACAGGATCAACGACTGCACCCGGTCGGCATCGATGGCGCGACGGAGAAAGCCGTGCTCACCGACCACCGACTCGTGGCCCACGACCTCGTCGAGACCACGGGGACGCATCCGTTCGGCGAGTGGTGAATCGGCCGGGACGCTCGCCGGCTCGCGGGTCTCTCGAGCCGGTTCGGCTTGGGGAAGGTCGTCGAACAGACTGCCGGTCATCGTCGGGGCTCAGAGTGAGAGACGCGCGACCTTGGCGGCTTCACCGCTGAACACTTCAGCGAGCGGACGGACGGCGGCACCGCGATAAAAGTCGAAGACCAAGTCCTCGCCGTCGACGATGCCGACGGTCCCTTCGTCACGCCACAACACCGTGACGCGCTCACCGACCTGGAGCAAATCCCCCGGGCTGGCGTCGCCGCCGAATACCGCGTCGCCGGTGAGCGAGAGCAGCTGCCAATCGACCGTGTCGAGACCGAGCCCGGCGGCCCGTAGCTGGTCACGAATGATGGTGAGACGGGAGAAGATCAGCCCGGCGTCGGCGAGATCACGAAGCTGCTGGCGTTGTTCCTCGGAGGCCGAAGCGGGGAGCTCGAGCTGAGTGAGACCGAACACACTCGACGCTGGGCCGAGCGCCCCCGGGAGCACGGCGCTGATCCGGGCGCGAAAGCCGCTGGGATCGGTCCACAACGCGGTGGCGTCGGGTGACGCCCAGGTTTCTTCGGGAAGCAGGTCGCGCTCATCGCTATAGCGTTCGAAGCGGATTTGCAGCCACTGCGTGCCGAAGCCGTAGAAGGTTCGGGGATTCTGCAGGTGGTCGTCGTTGGCCGGTTCGAGGTCGCCGGGAATCGACCAGGCGAGCGGCCAGCTGGCGCGTAGGAAAGGCTCGATCACCGAGGTGGCGAGTGTGCTCTCGTCCTTGAGCTCGACGTAGGGCAGCGTGCCTTCGAGGGTCGACCAGCGAGCGCGCATGTCTCCCGGGCGGTCCCAGGGGCGCAGATCTTCGTCGGCGACCCGGATGCCGTCGATTTCGAGAGCCGGTGCTTCGGTGTAATAGACCGCGCGGCCATCTCGCGTCACCGCCTCGAGCACACCGTGGAGCATGAAGGACGTGTCGACCGGAAGATCGACGGGTCCGGGTCGCGCCACGCCTTCACCGTCGACTTCGATCGCGATCCAGGCGTGTGTGATCTCGGGCGCGAGCTGCTCCTCGACCGTGGGTTTGAGCAACAATGCCGCGGCCAGCACCGCCACCACGATCAGCGCGACCCACAGGACTCGATTTTCCATGATTCAGGAACGCTGTCCGGCCAGCTCCTGGAGCTTGACCGAGACGTCGCGGTAGTTGCTGTTGATGCCGTAGAGCTCGACAAAGGTCTTGTAGGCGGCGTCGGGATTGCCGATATCGATATAGACGTTGGCCATGTCGTAGAGCAGACCGACCGCTTCGTCGTCGCTGATCTGGGTCGCTTCGAGGCCCTTGCGATACCACTTGATGGCGAGCTCGGGCAGGCCCTTGTCGAGAAAGCAGATCCCCAGCATCGAGCTCGATTCGACGAGGTGACGCGGATCTTTCGACGACAGCTGGAACTCACCGATCGCTTCGTCGAGCAAACCCATTTCGCGATAGGCGATACCGAGATTGAAATGGGTGTCGTAGTCCTCGGCCGAAAGATGCTCGGCGACACCTTTTTTGAAGCCTTCGACGATGTCTTCGAGGCTCTGCTCTTGTGGCTGCTGCACCATCTCGGTGTCGGCCATCAGCTCGTCGTCGGTGAGCTCGCGTTCGAGCTCGGCGGCGAGGTCGAAGAAATCGTCTTCCTCGTCGAAGAGGCTGTCTTCGACCGGGCTCGTCGTCGGCGTGGGTGACGACACGTCGTCGAGCCAGCTCATGCCGGTGGTGGTGTCGTCGAGCGCGTCGACCAATGAGGCCGCCGGCTCGGCGGCCGGGGTGTCGTCGATCGTGTCGAGCTCACTGTCGAGCTCATCGTCGAGGTCGTCGAGACTGAGCTCGTCGGCCAGCGAAACGAGCTTTTTCGGCTCGCTGGTGGTCACCGGCTCGGGTGGAGTCTCCTCGACCTCGACCACGGGTGCCGGCGTCGGTGCGGGCTCCACCTCGTCGAGACTCTCGAGCAGCTGCATGATGCGGTTCTGGCTCTGTGAGGTCTCGATGAATTCGCCCGGCAGACCGACGACCCGCTCTTCGTCGACCGTAAAGCCGGCGTCGGCGAGGGTGTCGCGTAGCCGCTGCCAAAGCTCGGTCTCACCCGCGCCGATCGCCAACTCGGCGAGATGGTTGGCGCGTTCGAGCACGTCGTCGTGGGCGTCCTCGGCGAGACGTAGACGGACGAAGAGCTCGAGCGCGGGGAGATGCTCGGCATGACTGTCGAGTAGCTCGCGGAGACGATCCTCGGCTTTGCCGTTGAGCCCGTATTTGAAGAACACCTGGGCTTCGGCGAGCAGATCTTCCTCGCGTCGCACCGGTGGGGGCTCGTCGGCGGGGGCCGGGTCGGGCTCGACTGGAGCGGCCACGACAGGCGCTTCGTCGATGACCGGTTCGGGTTCGGCTTCCTCCGGAACGCTCGCGACCGGTTCGTCGTCGTCTTCGATTTCGAGATCGATCTCGGCGATGGCGTGGGCGCCCGACGAGGCGATCGACGGTTCGTCCACCAAGGCGTCCGGCTCGGGAAGATCGAGATCGTCCATCTGCCAGTCGATCTCGACATCGTCTTCGCCGTGGGCAGCGGGGCGGTCGATGGCGACCGTGGCGTCGCCGAAGAGCTCTTCGTCGGCCGCTACGGGGGAAGCGGCTCGTGGCGGGGTCTCGGCGAACGAGATGTCGAACGCGTCCTCTTCTAGCGGTTCCTCATCGAGCGGTTCTTCGTCTAGCGCGACCTCGTCGAGCGACTCCTCATCGAGCCCAACGTCTTCGAAGCTCAGGTCGAACGCGTCGTCCGAGCTTTCCTGTTGCCATGCCGACGGTTCGAGATCGGGCGGTGGCTTGACCTGGCTCGGTGGATCTTCGTCGTCGTCGAGATCGAGCGTAAAGGTGCCTTCATCGTCGTCGGGGGGCGCGACCTGGGTTGGGGCCGGCGCGTCGTCTTCGAGATCGAGATCGAGGCTGAACGCGGTCGCGTCCGCCGCCTCGTCGAGCGACGGTGGTCCGGCGAATGCAGGCGCGGGCCCGTCGTCTTCGAGGTCGAAGGTGAAGACCTCTTCTTCCTTGTCGACCTCGGGAAGAGGCTCGAGATCGGGTGGCGGCTTGACCTGCGAAGACGGCTCGTCGTCGTCGTCGAGATCGAGGGTGAAGGACTCGATCTCCGCCGCTTCTTCTTCATCGTCGAGATCGAGGGTGAAGGTGCCGTCGTCATCGGCGCTCAGCGAAGCGGGTTGGTCGTCGACCGCTGCCGCTGCCGCGGCCATCGCGTTGTCGAGGTCACCACCGCCCAGGTCGAAACCGCCTTCGCCGGCGAGATCGAAGCTCGGTTCGTCCTCGATCTCGATTTCGATTTCGGGCTCGTCCGCCGGGGAGGCGCTGATCGTCGCCGAGGTTTCCTCGATGCTCGTGTCATCGGGAAGCGCGTCTTGGGTCAGCCCGACCTGTTTGGCGATCTTCGCGGCTTCCGGGTTGAGCTGTACCGCCTTGGCGAGCACCTGCGCGGCATTCGAGGTGGCGCCACCGTTGTGCAACGCGGCCACGCCCTCTTTGATCATCTCGAGGTTCTCGGCCGAGACGTCGAGCGCCGTGAGATAGACCTTGGTGGCCTCGTCGAGCGAGCCGTCGACCACGAAAAGATCGGCCAGCTTGCGATAGCTCTGGATCGCCTTGTCGTCGAGCCGCTGCGACGTGTAGAGCTCGGCCAGCTTGTAGAGATATTTCGGATCGTCGGGCTCGAGCTCCGCCATGCGGTGGTAGATGTTGAGCGCCGAGGTCGCGTTGTCGTGCTTCTCGTAATAGTCGGCCAGCACCTGGTACTGGCTACGCGCCTCATTGATCAAGCCCTGGCGGTGATAGAGCTCGGCCAAACGCTCGTACACCGGCAACGAAGTCGGGTCGAGCTTGATGATCTTTTTGTAGATGGCGATCGCTTTGACGAAAAAGCCATCACGGGTGTATTGCTCGGCGATCTGGGTGAAGAGCTTGACCGCCTCGTCGAAACGCTCGATCCGGGCATAGAGATCGCCGACGCGATTGAGCGTATTGGCGTCGTTGGGGTTCTCGGCGAGGACTTTGCGGTACTCGCGGATCGCCGCTTCGAGCTTGCCGCGCGAGACGTACTTCTCGGCGGAGCGAATGACGTTTTCGCGTTTGAACGCCATCAGCCTGCCGCCTCGAGAGGAGTGCTGGGGACCGAGCGAAAGCTGAGACGATGGACCGGTGACGGCCCGTGGCTGGCCAATGCGGCGCGATGCCCGGGAGCACCATAGCCCTTGTTGCTGGCAAAACCGTATGCGGGGTAGTGACGGTCGAGACGGGTCATCAGCGCGTCACGTTCGACCTTGGCGAGAATCGACGCGCACGCGATCGCGTAGCTGATCTGATCACCCCGGACCACCGCGAGGGTAGGTGTCGGTGGGTGCTCGAGGGTGACGGCGTCGACCAAAGCGATGTCTGGAGTCGGAGTGAGGGCCACCAGCGCGTGTCGCATCGCCAGACGGCTCGCTTCGAGCACGTTGATGCGGTCGATGTCAGCGGCGCTCACCGCCGCGACCGCGGCGTGCGGATGGGCGCGACGGATTGCCGCCGCGAGCTCGGCGCGACTCTCCGCGTCGAGCGTCTTGGAATCGTCGACACCGGGCACCGTGGCGGTGCCATCGACGATCACCGCGGCGGCCATCACCGGTCCGGCCAAGGCGCCACGGCCGGCCTCGTCGATACCCGCGATGGCCCCATAGCCACAACGGCGCAGCTTCTCTTCGAGAGCACACATCAGCCACAGCCGGTGGCTCTCGACGAGCACGGGCGCCACGCTCGTTGGGGACGTTGGATCCAGACTCGGTCGCCTCGTCAACGATTACCCTTCTCGGATACCGCGATCGGCGCGGTTCCGTGGCGGTACAAGACCGCGTGACCGTGGCGGCTCGGCGTCACCACGTCGATCGCGTCAGGCCTTGCGACGCTCGGGAATACGCGCCGCTTTGCCACGCAGCTCGCGCAAGTAATAGAGCTTGGCTCGACGCACCTTGCCCAGACGGTCGACATCGATCTTCTCGATCGACGGCGAATGCAGGGGGAAGACACGTTCGACACCGATACCGCCGGAGATCTTGCGAACCGTGAAGGTCGCGCGCGTTCCGCCGCCTTTGCGGGCGATCACCACGCCCTTGAAGATCTGGATACGCGATTTCTTACCCTCGACGACGCGCACGTGCACACGCACCGTGTCGCCGGCGCGGAACTCCGGAACGTCACTCTTCAAGTACGGTTCTTCAACTTTGTAAAGCCGCTGGTCCATGTTTCGATTCCTTCCGTGGTGTACGGGCGGATCCCCTAATTATTGGGATCCGACGTTGACGTTGCAAGCCCGGGGCGGTGTGTCGCCCGTGGCGAAGATTCACAAAGCTCTGTGCGTAGCTCGTCGAGCATCCGCCGATCGGCGGCGTCGAGCTCGGTATGGTCGAGTAGATCGGGGCGTTTGCGCAAGGTCGCGTCGAGCGCGGCGCGGCGACGCCAGGTGTCGATCGCGGCGTGATTGCCCGACAATAAGACGTCGGGCACCTCGCGTCCTTCGATCATCCGTGGTCGAGTGTAATGCGGATAGTCGAGCAGACCGCGGCGAAAACTATCGTTCTCGACCGAGTCGGTCAGGCCGACGACGCCCGGGATCTGACGCGAGACGGCCTCGATGATCACCATCGCGGCGAGCTCGCCTCCCGAGAGCACGTAATCGCCGATCGAGATTTCTTCGTCGACCACGGTGTCACGCACCCGTTCGTCGATGCCCTCGTAGCGACCACACAGAAGGATCAGCTCGGGCAGGCTCGCTAACCGACGTACCGTGTCTTCGTCGAGCCGTCGGCCTTGCGGTGACATCAGCACGCGATGGGGAGGCTGGGCGCTCTCACGTTCGAGCGCGCGAATCGCCGACATCCACGGTTGCGCGGTCATCACCATGCCACCGCCACCCCCGTAGGGTTCGTCGTCGACGCTGCGATGACGGTCGGTGGTGTGGGCACGCAAATCGATCACGCCGATATCGAGCAAGCCACTGTCACGCGCCCGGCCGATCAGGCTGGTGGCGACAAAAGGCTCGAAGAGCTCGGGAAAAATCGACAGGACTCGAATACGCATGCGTTCACGATGGCCGAGGGTTGGTACGTGGTGGATGATGGATGACGAAAATCAGGCGCTAGGCGCGACACGCTTCGATCAGACCCGGGGGTAGGTCGAGCTCGATCCGCCCCGCTTCGACGTCGACCGCGGTGCACATCGCGTTGACGAAGGGCACCAGGAGACGACGTCCCTGGTCGTCGACGATGCTGAGCAGATGCCCGCCACCGTCTTCGATCACCGTTTCGACCGTACCGAGGTCGCCGGTCTCGACGTCGCTGCATCGACAACCGGCGAGCTGCCAGACGTACCATTGGTCGTCGGGCGGTGGCGGCACGTCGTCACGACGCACCACCAAGGTGGCGTTGCGGAGCGCTTCGGCGGCGTCGCGATCATCGACACCGGCCACACGTGCCAACAAGCCATCGGAGTGGTGGCGAGCCGATTTGATCTCGAGTGTGCGGCGGCCGCCGCGACCTCCACGTCCAAGCTCGGCGATCACGGTGCGACCGACCGCGAAGCGGTCGACGACATCGCTTTCGACTTGGATCTTCAGATCGCCGCGAATACCGTGAGGTCGCAGTATGCGGCCGACTTCGATCCACTCGGGTAGATCGCGCACCGCCGGGTCTCCGTGCTCAATCCTCGCGCAACTCGAGTCGGTACGAGCGGCGGTCGTACGCGCCCCGGGCGTCGAGCACCGCGCGCAAGGCGCGCGCGGTACGACCCTGGCGGCCGATCACCTTGCCGATGTCTTCTTGATCGAGATGCGCGGTGAACACGGTGGTGCGGCCACGACGCGACGCCGTGACCCGGACCCTCTCGGGAACCGCCACCATGGCTTGCAGAACCGAGACCAGCTCGGCGCGCGGATCGTTGTCGTGGTCGCCGTCGTCGTGATGCACGCTCAGGCCTTCTCGTCGCCTTCGGACGCCGCATCGTCGGTCGACGCTTCGGCTTCGGCGGTCGCGTCATCCGCGGCCTTGGCCTCGTCGTCACCCGTCGCGGCTTCGGTGGCCGGGGCGTCTTCGGCCTTCGGCTCCTCGGCCGGGGCGTCTTCGGTCTTCGCTTCCGTGGCTGCCGGAGCTTCGGCCTCGCCAGCGTCGTGGGTGACGACCCTGACCTGGCCTGGAGCCAACGGTGGCGCCAAGGGGTTCTGGCCGTTTTTGCGAGCGCGTTTGAGCAGGTTCTTCACCGTGTCGGACGGCTGCGCGCCACGCTCCATCCAATAATCGGCGCGCTCCAGATCGATGCTGAGCACCGAAGGGTTCTCGCGCGGGTTGTAGTAGCCGATTTCTTCGACCGCCGAAGCAGTGGGTACACGCGCCGAGTCGCTCACCACGACCCGATAAAACGGCCGATGCGCGCTCCCCATCCGGCGGAGCCGAATCTTCAACATAGAGGTTCCTCCGTTCGTTCCTTTCCGCCTGTCCTCCGCGCGGTCAGGAAAGTTCACCACCCTCGGTGGCGCGCGCTGGACGCAGAAGCTCTACGACGTGAATTGCTGGCAAAGGTGCGCACGAATCCCTGGACGCGTGCGCGAAGCTCCGCATGCTAGCAAAGAGGTTGTGCGAAGGGAAGAGCGCAAGCAGACGGTCGTCCGTCTACATGCCACCCCCGAGCGCCCGGCGCATCCACTTGCCCTGTGCGCCCTTCATGGTCTTACGCATCTGCTGGTACATCTTGAGCACCTGGTTGACGTCTTGAACCCGGGTGCCCGAGCCACGCGCGATGCGCTTCTTGCGTTTGGCGTTGAGGATCGCCGGCTTGCGTCGTTCCTGCGGGGTCATCGAATTGATCACTGCTTCGACCTGCTTGAGCTTGCTTTCGCCGGCTCCCAGGGCCGCCGAATCGAGCCCTCTGAGCTTCTTGAGCGGTCCGACCTTGGGCATCATCTCGAGCATCGAGCCCATACCGCCGAACTGCGAGAATTGACGCATGACGTCGCGGAGCTCTTCGAGAGTGAATTGCTGTTTGGCGATCGACCGCACCAAACGCTCACTCTCCTCCTGATCGATCTTTTGCTCGGCGCGCTCGATCAGCGACAGGACGTCGCCCATGCCGAGGATGCGCGACGCCATCCGATCGGCGTGGAAGAGGTCGAGATTGTCGAGCTTTTCACCGGTACCGATATAGCGGATCGGCACGTCGACCACGGTGCGTACCGACAACGCCGCGCCACCGCGTGAGTCACCGTCGAGCTTGGTGAGGATGACACCGGTGAGCGGGAGCGTGTCGCCGAAGGCCTTGGCCGACTTGACGGCATCCTGACCGGTCATGGCGTCGGCCACGAACAGGGTCTCGGTGGGGGAGACGATGTCGGCGACCGCCTTGACCTCGTCCATCAAGGTGTCGTCGATATGGAGACGACCGGCGGTATCGAGAATCAGCAGATCGTGACCGCGACTCTTGCCCTCGCCGAGCGCGCGTCGCGCGACGTCGAGCACCGACTCGCCCTCTTCCGGGGTGAGCACCGGTACCTCGACCTGGGCGCCGACCTGACGCAGCTGCTCGACCGCCGCGGCGCGCTGCAGATCGCACGCTACCAGGAGCGGCGTGCGCCCTTGGCTCTTCATTCGCTTGGCCAGCTTGCCGGCGGTGGTGGTCTTACCCGAACCCTGGAGACCACAGAGCATGGTCACCGAGGGCAGACCCTCGATGCGAAGATCCTCGCCGCTTTCACCGAGCAGAGCGGTGAGCTCGTCGCGGACGATTTTGATGACCTGTTGCGCCGGGGTGAGGCTCTTCAGAACCTCTTGGCCGAGCGCGCGTTCACGGATGCGATTGACGAACGCTTTGACGACGCGAAAGTTGACATCGGCGTCGAGCAGGGCGAGGCGGATCTCGCGTAGCGCTTCATCGAGACTTTTTTCGGTGACCGTGCCTTCGCCCCGGAGGCGGCGAAATGTATTGTCGAGGCGGGTTTGCAATCCTTCGAACATAGCTCGCGCATGCTAGCAGGTCGTCGCCTCGGTCGTCCTCGTGGTGGTGGGTTACCCGTGTCTTCATGTACGGGTGGTACCATTCGCGCGGTCATCGAACGGGAGGAAACATCGTGTATCGACGCGCCAAAATCGTAGGCACCATCGGGCCCGCCAGCGCTGATGAAACGGTTCTCGGTCAGCTGCTCGACGCCGGGCTCAACGTCGTGCGTCTCAACCTGTCGCACGGTAGCCACGAGACCCATCGCAAGATCATTCGCTCCGTGCGCAAGCTGGGTAATGACAAGCGCATCTACGTACCGATCATCGTCGATCTGAAGGGCCCGCGCTATCGCATCGGTCAGCTCGCCACACCGCTCGAGCTCGAGCCCGGTGACGAGATCTTTCTCGGCGCGGAGGGAGCCGACGTCCAGCTGCCGGTCGAAAACAGTGCCATCCTCGGTCATCTGCGACCGGGCGAGCGCGTGCTGATCGACAACGGTCTGCTCGAGCTGCGGGTCGAGGCGGTCGAAGAAGACCGCGTGCGCACCGAAGTGATCACCGGTGGCCCCGTGTCGAGACGCAAAGGCATCAACCTTCCCGACACGTCGCTGCCGTTCGAGATCTCCGAGAAAGACCGGCGCGACATCGCCTTCGGGATCGAAGAAGGGGTCGAATACTTCGCGGTCAGTTTTGTCGGTGGTCCCGACGACCTCAGCGCGATCCGCAAAGTGGTCGAGCTGTCCGGTGGCGTGCAGCCGCTGATCTCCAAGCTCGAACGCGCCACCGTGATGCGCAACCTCGAAGCCACCATCGACGCATCCGACGCGGTGATGGTGGCGCGCGGCGATCTCGGCGTCGAAGTGCCGATCCACCAGGTGCCGGTGCTGCAGAAGAAGATCGTCACCATCGGTCGTCGGCTCGGCAAACCGGTGATCGTCGCCACCCAGATGCTCGAAAGCATGATGGAGCGCCCTCGGCCGACCCGCGCCGAATCTACCGACGTCGCCAACGCGGTCTTCGACGGTGCCGACGCGCTCATGCTTTCCGGTGAAACCGCCGCCGGTAGCTACCCGGTGGAAACCGTGCGCACCATGGCCGAGATCATTCTCGAAGCCGAGGCCTACCAGCGTGACAGCGTCATCCCCAGCGCTCTCGGTGACGGCAGCCAGCCGATCGGTGAGCTCTACATGCCGCTTCATCCGGGAGTCGCCGAGCGCGAGCAGCTATCGCTGCGCGAATCCACCGAGATTCCCGAGATGGTCACCGAGGCCGGTGTCTACGCCGCCGGGCGTCTGGGCGTACGGCATATCGTCGCCTTCTCCCAAAGTGGCTTCACCGCGCGCATGGTCGCCCGCTATCGCCCGCGCGTGCCGATCATCGTCTTCGCCAACCAACTCGGCACCGCGCGTCGCGTCCAGCTCGTCTGGGGCGCGCGACCGATCATGTTGGAAGACGAAGTCCGGCATCACGACGAAGTGGTGCAGGTCGTCGACCGCACCCTGATCAAACACGAGCTCGCCGAGCCCGGCGACATCATCATGGTCATGATGGGTGATCCCATCTCTGAACGAGCGCTGACCAATCTGATTCGCGTCCATCGCGTGCGTGGCTGAGCGATTGCGGCGCGTAGACGGCGGCGCGTGATCGGGTCGCGATCAACGCGTGCTTGTCGAGATCTGGCGGCGTTCGATTCGGCAAGAATCGTGCATATTACGATTATGACGTCGTCGGATCATGATTCCTCTCGATTTTCATGCTCGAGAACGCCGTCGTGGAGCCCGTTGATATAGCTTTTCCTCGATAAGACGGCGTCGTGAGGCGAAAAATCGAGTTTCGCCGGCTTCCGACGGCGTCGCCAAGAGATGATTTCTTGCATAAAG
>JBCDBH010000055.1:0-21694 GCA_039184055.1 Acidobacteriota bacterium | reverse complement strand
CCGCTCCCGAGCTCGCGCTCGACGGGCACGACCGCAGCCCGAGCGCAGCGGCCGAAAAACGTCTACTCGAAGAACGAGCCGACCGCCAGCTCGCCCAGTGGGCGGCTCCGGGCACGATCGTTCTCCCGGTCATTTTCCTGCTCGTCGGTCTCGCTTCAGGCCTCGCCTTCGACCGCACCGTCTTCTTTCTCGCTACCCTGCTCGCCACCTGTGTCGTGCTCACGATCCGCCTGTGGTGGGTGACACGCTTCGACTCCCTGTACGAGCGCGATCCGGCGCGCTGGCGATTCGTCTTCTCGGCCGCGACTCTCGGCGCCGTGGTGATCTGGGAAAGTCAGATCATGTTCACCATCTGGCTCTACGGCATGGGGTCCGCGACGCTCTTCGCTCTGGTCTCGAACACCGCCTTGGCCAGCTTCGCGCCGATGAACTATGCCGACCGGCGGCATCTCATGCTCGGCTACTGCTCGCTCGCGGCGATCCCTCCCGTCATCGTGCTGATCTCACTCGGTACCGACGACGCCTACGCCTGGGCGATCGGCGGCGCGGTGTTCGGGGCCTATCTCCTGCTCCAAGGGATGCGATTGCACCGCCAGCGGTGGCACGCCTTGACGGCAAGTCGACGTGAAGAACTCCATGCCGAGCAGCTCCGGACGGCGCGCGACGCGGCCCGTGACGCCGACCATGCCAAGGTTCGTTTTCTGGCGCATATGAACCACGAGCTCCGTACGCCACTGACCTCGATCATCGGTCTCGCCGAGCAGCTCGAGCACACATCGGCCACGGCGGAACAACGGCGGGTGATTCGGCCCATGCTCGGCGCCGCCGACAACTTGCTCCGACTGGTCGACGAAGTCTTGGACTTCACCCGGGTCGAAGCCGGCACGATTCGCCTGCGCCCGGTACCGTTCTCACCGGCTGATCTACTCGCCGATCTCGAAACGACCCTGCGCCCCGCCACGGAAAACAAAGGGCTTCGCTTCGTGGTCGAGGTCGGCAAGACCGTTCCCCGGAGCATGCTCGGCGACATCGACCGGCTTCGGCAGGTTCTCGTCAGCTTGATCGACAATGCGATCAAGTTCACTCCCGAAGGTGCGGTTCGAGTCGCCGTGGCGGCGGCCCCCAAACGCGGTGATCGAGTCACCCTCGCCTTTACCGTGAGTGACTCGGGCCCGGGGATTCCCGAGGCGTTGAGAAAGAAGATCTTCGAGCCATTCGAGCAAGGTCTCGAAGATCCGGTCGACGCCTCCGGCGCGGGTCTCGGACTCGCTATTTCCCGTCGACTCGTCGATCAAATGGACGGCAGTCTGCAGGTCGAAAGCCGACCGGGGCACGGTACGACGGTGGTCTTCGAGGTCGCGCTACCGGTGGTCGACGTACCCGACATGGCGGTCGACACGCGTCCGAGCGAGCAGGCTCGTTCGGATCGAGCGGCCGGGGCGCCTTCTCGATCGCTCGATCCGTCTGCTGCCTCGCCGGTCGACGGACCGATCTTGGTGGTCGACGACAATACGCTCAACCTCGAGCTCGTCGCGCGCCAGTTGGAAATTCTCGGCCACCACCCCGATACCGCGCCCTCGGGTGAACAAGCGCTCGAGATGTTCGATCGTCAGCGGTACGGGTTGATCCTTCTCGACTGCATGATGCCGGGCGTGGACGGGTACCAGACCGCGCGGCTGATCCGCGAACGCGAAACCGAACGCAACCTCGCACGCACACCGATCGTCGCGGTCACCGCCAACGCGCTACCGGCTGATTTGGATGCTTGTTTCGATGCCGGCATGGACGATTGGCTCACCAAGCCGTTCCGGATTCGGGATCTACGCGAGCACATCGACCGCTGGTACGTCTCACCCGAAAAACCGTGAAACGCGTCACGTTTCGAAAAAGAGCTTGCCCGGATTGAGGATGCCCACCGGGTCGAGCGTGCGTTTGACGGCCCGCATGACATCGACCGCCGCGCCGTGTTCGAGACCGAGCCACATCCGCTTACCCAGCCCGATTCCGTGCTCACCGGTGGCGGTACCACCCATGGCGAGGGCGCGCTGCACCAAGGCGGCGTTGAGCCGCTTGGCCTCGTCGAGCTCGTCCGAGTTCTCGGGGTCGATCACCATGAGCAGGTGGAAGTTGCCGTCACCAACATGGCCGACCAAGGGAATTGGAAACGAGGCCCGGTCGGTTTGGGCTTTGGTCTCGCGAATGCATTCGGCGAGCCGTGAAATCGGTACGCACACGTCGGTCGAGACGACACGCGCGCCCGGTCGCAGAGCGAGATCGGCAAAGTAGACATCGTGTCGCGCCTGCCAGAGCTCGGCGCGGGTCGCCGCGTCGGTAGCCCAACGAAAGCCGGTGCCGCCGTGCTCGAGGGCGATTTTCTCGGCGGTTTCGGCCTGTTCCTCGACGCTGCGCTCGGACCCATGGAATTCGAGAAAAAGAGTCGGTACTTCGTCGAGTGATAGACCCGAGTGCTGGTTGACCGCGGAGATCTGCAGCTCGTCGAGAAGCTCGACCCGCGCCACCGGGATGCCCCACTGGATGATCTCGACCGCGGTCGCCACCGCCTCGTCGACCGAAGGAAAGCTCACCACGGCCGAGGAGCGCGCTTCGGGCAGGCCGTGAACACGCAAGGTGATCTCGGTGATGATGCCGAGCGTCCCTTCTGAACCGACCAGAAGTCGAGTGAGGTCGTAGCCAGACGACGACTTGCGCGCCCGGCTCCCCGTGTCGACGATCGTGCCATCGGCGAGCACGACCCGAAGAGCCAGGACGTTCTCGCGCATCGTCCCGTAACGCACCGCGTTGGTGCCCGAGGCGCCAGTCGCGGTCATACCACCCAGCGTGGCATCCGCGCCCGGATCGATCGGAAAGAACAAGCCGTGCTCGGCGAGCCGACGCTCGAGGGCCTTACGGGTGACGCCAGCCTCGACGGTGACGTCCATATCGTCGGGCCGGACCGCGAGCACGCGATCCATTCGAGTCATATCCACGCTGATGCCACCACATACGGGCAACACGTGACCCTCGACCGACGAGCCCGCCCCGAACGGCACCAATGGCACCGCATCGGCGGCGGCGAGACGCACGATCTCGCTGACCTCTTCGGTGGTCTCGGGGAAGACCACCGCGGCTGGAGGTCGAGGAGGGAAATACGACTCGTCTCGGCCGTGCACATCACGAACCGATGGTGAATCACTGAATCGATCACCGAGAAGCTGGCGCAAATCTCGTTCGAGACTGATCGGCAACTGATCGACGACGGGAAGGGCGGTCATCGTATCGCTCATGCCTCAGCCTACCAGTCCCCCAGTCTCCCAGTCCCCTCGGCCTCCACAGATCAGATCGGGTCGACCGGTGCCCCCTGCACCTGCGGACGTTTGCGTCGATATTGCTGTTCCAAGCGTTCGGTTAGATCACCACGACTTGTCACGGCTCCTATCGACTGACAACCGATCGCAATCACATGAGGCAATGCGGCCGACATGGGTGCCTTTCTATCGAGCACCCCCATCGCGATCAGTCTCGCCCATGCGTCCGCTAAGAGCTGGGCTGTGTCGTTGTCGAGCTCCACAGATCCGATCCACGGTTTCTCTGACTTCATGTTCACCATCCCCCTGGTAATACCGGTTCGTCGCAAGTCTCTCGCGGTAGGCAAAAGTTGCCAGGAAAAAGTCCGCCCGGGCAAACAATCCGAGCGGTCGGTTTGGGAGAGACTAGTTCCCCCCTGGACAACGGCAATCAAGCCGCCATCCGAACCGAAGGAGACTTCCTGTGTTTGATGTAGTCTTTTCCTTGATTTTGCGTCAAATTCTTACCGACAGTGTCGTTTCACGCAGCATGGTGTGGATCGATCCAGGAGGTTGAAGCGGCGCGAAAACCCCCGGGACGTCGAGTGTCCCGGGGGTAGCGTGTGCTAACCTTTGCAATATGGACCGTTTGCCTGTCCCCGGGAATTCGATCGAAGACTATTTCGAATTCGCCGAATGGGAGCTCCGTTTAGACCGGACCATGGACCGGATCGAAGATCGACTTTTCGATTATCCACGGATCGCTTTGGACTGGTCACAACGTCTGGATCCACTCTTCGCTCGGCGCCCCGAATCGGTCACGGCAACGCACCGAATTCGCGCCGCCGCGTTGCGCGCCACGGCGAGTAGCCTGTGTGGCGCGCTCGAGACGAGCTGTGCCGATATGACCACCATCGTCGGGCGGGCACGTGAGCTGGGCAACGACCTTCCCGAAGATATCGGCGGCTGGATCCACGCCAAATACGCCGTCATGCTGATCAAGCTCGGTCACATCGATGTCGCTCACGAGGTCATCGCCGCGGGTCTCGACAGTTTGACCTCCAAGTCCGAACCCGTCAAAGCGGTCACCGCGCAGCTCTACCTGGCGCGCGGACGCATCCATCGGCATGAACGAGACTGGCAACGGGCGTTCGACTGGTGCAAAAAAGCTTACGACCTCGCCACACACCGACGCTCACGAGAAGGCGGCTATTACCGGCGTGGTGACGTCACACGCGCCGCCGCGGTGCTCAACCTGGTCCAGCTGGCCCAACTACTCTCCGGCGACCCGCAGCACTGTCTGCGTATGCTGACCGAACAATGCAAGTTCCGGGTGTACCGGAGTATTCGTTCCAACTGGGGGTTCGCGCCCTACCACGAGATCGCCACCACGCATATTTTCGGGCGTCTTCAGGCGAAGGCGGGGAACGTCCGCGCGGCGATCGACAATCTCGAATTCTCAGCACGGGCGTACTTGCGCAGCTCCTGTCCTCTCGAAGCGCTCGAGACCTCCATCGACCTGGCCGCCTTGGCGCCGGAGCATCCCTCCATTACCCGAGTCATCGAAACGATCTTCCGCCAATCCATGCTCTCGCCTCGGCTCGCCGAATATGTGGCGACACGTAAGCGGAACCAGATCGCCGAAGACTCCGAGCTCCTCGCCCTCATCGCCGAAGAACGTCGGCGCCGCCACCTCCCTCAAGCCGCCTGAACCGGCATCACACCGGCAACAACGAGCCTTGGCGTACACTCTCGTCATGAGAGACATGATCGCCGTGCTTCTTTTCGTCTTCTTGGCGGCTTCTCCCGCCATGCCCACCGACACGCCTCCAACTCTCGACGAGCTGGCCGCCCGCGCCGCTGCGATTCGCATCGAGTTTCATAGCGCCGAGGAATACGCCGCCGCCGCGGATGCATGGCGAAGTATCGAAGACGATCTGGCACGGATCGATCCCGCCGAGCTCGGACATGCCGACGCGATCGATCATCGGCTCCTCGATGATCATGCACGGATTCGACGTCTCGAAATCGAAGAGTTCCGGCTGCACGAGGTGGTCCCGTTGCGGTATTTCGCCCTGTGGCAGACCGATGGCTTGCTCCTCCGGCCCTGCTCGGCTGGCGGCGCAGCGATCGGGCGCGCCATCGACGAGCTCGAACGTCTACCGACCATCCTCGCCAACGCCGAAACGAACTTGACCCGCCCAGCGCGCGTATGGACCGAAAACGCTCTCTACACGGCCTGGTACGCCGACAAGCTGCTCAGCGAAGAGCTACCCGCCGCGTGTCTCGGTGATCCGAGTCGTCGTGACGAGCTGCTCGCGGCGACGATCCCCGCGCGCCAGGCTCTAGATCGCTTTGTCGTATTTCTCGAAGAGGACCTCTTGCCGCGCTCGGATCGTGCCCCGACCTGGCCTCCCGAGGCCATCGAGCACTATCAGCTGATTCAAGAGCAGCTACCTACCGAGTTGGGCACGGTCGACAATATGTTGCGCATCGCTTCCGAGGAGGAAGTTCGCCTCATGGAAGAGATGCATGCTCTGGCCAAGCGCATTCATCCGTCCGGTGATCTATCGATCGTCTGGGAGAACATGAAGAACGAAGCTCCGCCCTGGAGCGAGGTCATGCCGATGGCCCAGTGGTATGTCGACCACACGGCTCGTTGGCTCGAGCACGAAGGCCAACACCTCATCGGGATTCCAGAACGTTTCGACTACGGGGTCGCGATCACGACACCCATGGGTCGACGGATCCTCTCCTTTGGCGGAGCCACCTACGGACCGACGATCGCCGATCGCATTTCCGGCTACTACGTCCTCACACCGCTCGAAGAAAGGCTCACGGAAGCCGAGAAGGCCAGCCGAATCAAGGCCTACAATCCGTATTGGACCCACGTCATTTCGTACCACGAATGGGTCGGACACAACGTCCAGCGCGCCTGGGCCCAACAGGCCCCGGATCGCCCCATCCGTCGTCTCGCACGGAGCGCGTATCTCTCGCAATCATGGTCGTTCTATCTCGAGCGGCTTTTCGAGGAACATGGCTATTTCGACAGCCTTCCTCACCTCGAAGCGCTCAAGACGCGAATGGCGCGACTGCAAATGCGAATGTGGCGGGTGCAACGCATCCTCACCAAATTGCGCATGGCCAAAGGCGAGATGACCTTCGACCAGGCCGTGCAAGCGTATGTCGACAAGATCGGCATGGAACCGACCAACGCCTACATCGAAGTCCAACGAGATAGTCAAACCCCTGCCTCACCCGGACGCGAGATCATTGGCGAAATGGTCGTCGAGTCGATGCGTGACGCATACCTGCGTCGGTTTGGTGAGCACGGTACCTTGCGTGGCTTTCATGAAGATCTGCTCCGCCAAGGAGAGCTACCGCTTCCGGCCATTCAGAGGATCTTGCTCGGCGATTGATCGTCCACACCCCCGAATGAACGTTTGAACCCATGGCTCTCTTGACCCGATATCGCCTCCTGGGGCTCGTCGTCTTTCCGCCGCTCTTGCTTTTGTGCGTGGTGCTCATCGAGCTCGAAGAGCATCCGATGGCGCCCGTGCCACGTTTTCCCGAGGCCGAGGCCACGCCGCCTCCGGCATGCACGACGAATCCCGTCGTCACCGAGCACGGTCCGATCTGTGGAGTCATCGACGAGTCGTCGTCCATTCGACGGTTTCTCGGTATCCGCTATGCGGCGCCCCCCACTCGCTGGCAGGCCCCTGAATCACCCGAGCCATGGCAAGACATCCAGCCCGCGACACGTTTTGGCGATGCCTGTCCACAGGTTCTCGACCCGAACATGATCGGCGACTACACGGTCGGGGAAGACTGTCTATTTCTGAACGTCTGGACGCCGACCCCCGATACCGAGACGGAAACGACACCTGGCCTGCCGGTCATGGTGTTCATCCACGGCGGTGCGTTCATGAGCGGGGGGAGCGGCGCCGACGTCACGATGCCCGAAGGCAAGATCCCATCGCTCTACGACGGCTCGGCCCTCGCACAACGCGACGTCGTCATCGTGACGCTCAACTATCGACTCGGAGCGCTCGGTTTCTTGGTCCACGAGGAATCAGGCATCGAGGGCAATTTCGGCTTTCTCGACCAGCAGCTCGCGCTTCGCTGGGTGCGGAACAACATTGCCGGCTTCGGTGGCGATCCGAACCAGGTCACGCTCTTCGGTGAAAGCGCGGGCGCCATGTCGGTCGCGCTCCACACGCTTTCGGCACCGACGAGCGACGAGTTGTTCACCCGCGCCATCATGCAGAGCAACCCTCTCAGTCTGCCGTACAAGAGCCCGAGCGAAGCCGCCAAGATCGGCCATGGTTTCGTCGAGCTGATCGGTGGCGCCGAGCGGCTGCACACCGCCGACGTCTACGAGATTCTCGCCGCCCAACGATGTTGGGCGCTGGCGATTCCCGCCGCCCTGGGTGGTTTCGAAGAGGTGCTGCTGTGGTCTCCGGTGGTGGATGGTGAGGTGATCGTCGATCAACCCATTTTCGGGCGACTTCACAAACCGACGCTTCTCGGCACCAACCGCGCCGAAGGCCAGATCTTCATCGACCTCGCCACCGGGACCGCCGGTGAGCTCGGCGCTCGAGCCTACGACCAAACGCTTCACGTCCTCTATCGCGAGCAGGCGCACACCGTTCGAGCCGAATACCCCGCTCTCACCGATAGCGACAATCGCGCCCAGCTCGCGGATATCTTCTCGGACTATCTCTTTACCTGCCCCAACCACTATCTCGCCGAGCGTTCCAAAGCGCCCGTCTACAGCTACCGTTTCGTCTTCGAGCCACCGTTCAACGTCTGGTCGGGCACGTCACCGAATTGCGCCGATCTCGTTTGCCATGGTGACGAGCTATCGTATGTCTTCGATACGGGACACGAGCTCTTCACCCCACAGGGGCAACGGCTCGCCGAGCAGGTCGGTGATTATTGGACCAACTTCGCGCGTGGCGACGCTGACCCGAATCGACCGCTTGCCACGACGACGACATGGGATCCGTTTCCGAGCTATCTCCTGCTCGATGATCCGATTCGAGCCGGCGGCCTCGATAGCTACGATCACTGCGAGCTCTGGCACAAAATCGGCTACGACATCGAGCATCCGATCAATACCACGCTGCTCGATCTCGAGGTCTGGCTCGCCGAAGTCAGCGGTGTGTGCAAATAGCTAGCCCGCATGGCTCACCAGCCCGCCGGCTACGGCGCGGAAACGCACGCAACCTCTGAGCGTGCTCGCGCTTCGCTCCCTCGACGTACCTTTGGGTCCGCCTCCGGTTGCTCCTCACTGCGCTGCCCAGATCTCACGCACGTTTCCACACCTCGCTACGACGTTTGGTGAGCCATGCGGGCTAGCCACCGCCACATCCTCCACAGCCGCCACCACACCCACCACCACCGTCACCCCCGCCGCCATCGGCGCCGAAGCCACCGTCAGCACCCGTCGCGGCTGGATGGAAGTAGTTTCGCAGTGGATCAGCGGCCGCGATCCCCCCCACCGCGACCAGCATGGCCGTGCCGGCAAAGGCCTCCTGCGCCTGGGCGACCCCCCGATCGGTACAGCCCGAACGCACCCGCTGGCTCAGGCTCACCAAGGCGACGACGAGCCCCACGATCAGGAGCAGCACGAGAAAGCCAACCGGCCGATTGCGATCGAGCCCCACCATCATCTTGGCCACACCGAACCCAGACCAAGCGAGAAACAGAAGCCAGCCCACGAGCCTCAAGCCGAGCAGACGACCGCCACCGAGCACATACCCCTTGGCGCGCAGACTCTCCTCGATATCGACCGCCGAGGCGCGGAGTACGGCATCGAGCTCGGCGCGACTCGCCCCGGCGCGAAGCGCCCCGAACACGCTGGCTTCGATGGTGTTCTCCGGCACTGAAACATCATCCCGAGCCGTCGGCTTGTCGTCGTCGACCGTGACATGGCCCGTCTCGACCAGCTGGCTCACCGCGGTCGGCGTGAGACGCGCTCGTCCTCCCACCAAGACCGCGGTCTCGTAGAGATCGAGCCGGGGAAGATCAGCGGACCGATCCGATCGCGCGGCAGCCCATCGCGCTATCCACCATCCGATCGTCAAAGCCAAGCCGAGGAGCACGAAACGCGCCAAGAAGTCCGTGCCAGGAAGATCCAACCAGGTACCATCGATCTGCATGCCAGGGTCCTCCTTCTTTCGCCCGCAAGTCTCAACCAGCCCGGGCTTTTATCGCCGTCGCCACGGTTTGGCGATCAACCAGAAGTCTCGTCGTCGGACTCGAACCGCATCGATGACGAACCGATCTCGGGCCGTCGGCCACACATCTTCACGCGGTGTCTCGTCGAAAACCCGACGATAGCTCTCCAAGGTACGTGCGTAGAGGTCGTTGTATTTGGCCTGCTCCGGTTTTCCACCGCGAGTCGGTCCATGGTGAAGAGGCTCGCCGAGCACCTCGCCACATAGCTCGTCCCAATAGCTCCGCGTGTACACCAAGTGCAGATGCCAAGCTTGATCGACCTCGTCAGACGGTGTGACGACGTGCCCCGCGACCTTGGCCAAATAAAGAAAACGCCGATACTCCTCGACTACGGCGAGGGCATAAGCGAGCTGCCACGCGTTGTCACGCGCCAAACGACGCGTAAAGGGCAAGTTGGATTCCGGATCGTCGAGTGGAAAATCGCGCAGCTTGTGCCACAAAGGGTCATCGAGAAAGGACATGACCGGATTCTACGAGCACTGGGTTGTACGAGCACTGGGTTGTACGAGCACTGGGTTGTACGAGCACCGGGTTGTACGAGCACCGGGTCGTACAAGAGCCGCCGCGGCAAGCCATCAGTGGACGTCGATCGCGTGTCGCAACAAGTCTTCGAGATCGACATGTTCGAGTGCCGCCTCGTGAGTTGACGCGAGCACCACACGGGGCGCCACACCCGCCCGCAGTGCTTCGCGCCAACGCGAGGCGCATAGGCACCAACGATCACCGGGTGACAACCCGACAAAGCCATATTCTGGTCGTGGGGTGCTCAAATCGTTGCCTTGCGCCCGCGTGTAGGCGAGAAACTCGGCGGTCACCTCGGCGCAAACCACATGACGTCCATAGTCGTCGGGGCCCGTGGTGCAACAGCCATCACGATAAAAACCGGTCATGGGGTCGGTCGAGCACGTTGCGAGCGGCTCACCCAGAACATTTCGGTCGGCATGCTTCGAAGGTGTATCAGTTGCCATGTGCAAAGCTGATCACAGCCTGCGACATATCGCCAGCGACGTTCACGACGTGTAGGGTAGCCTTCTCGAAGGAGGACACGATGCATGCAGAGAATGTCGCCGAGATGTGGCTAGTCGATATCCGCGCCGAGTTCCGTCGCCACAAGGACACGTGCGACCGCGCCGCCCGCCAGGTGAAAGACGACCAGTTCTTTGCCACCGTGGGCAACTACCCGATGAGCATCGCGCTCCTGATGCAGCATCTAGGTGGCAACCACCGTTCGCGATGGCGCGACTTCCTCACTACCGACGGAGAAAAGAGGGATCGTCATCGTGATCGTGAGTTCGTGATCGCCGAAGGCACAACGCGCGCCGATGTCGAAGCCGTTTGGGAGACAGGTTGGACGATCGCCTTCGAGTCGCTGAGCGCTCTCACCGTGTCGGACCTCGACAAGACGGTGACCATCCGGGGCGAGCCACATCGGGTTCCCCGGGCGATCCAGCGTAGCCTGACCCATCTCGCCTACCATTCCGGGCAGATTGTTCTCCTGGCTCGTCACTTCGCCGATGAGCGGTGGCAAACCTGGAGCGTCGCGCCTGGCCAAACCGACGCCTACAATGCGGCAATGCGAGCGCAATACGGTGATTGGTGGGAGCGCGAAAATAGCTAGTTGGTAGGCGGCCAATCGATCGAGATGGCGATGTCGACCGGTCCTTCATCCGTGAGCGCGTCCTCGCCAGGCGGCCGATCGAAGAGCCCGAGCAGGTTGTTCCCAGCCAGATCCTCGAGCCGAGGCTCGATACGCAGCCTGTAGGTTCCCGCTTTCCATGGTGCGTCGGGGCGGAATCCCCAGGCTCGATCGTCGTCGAGTGATTCACCCACTCCCACGACGTCTGTCCCGCTCGCATCGACGACAGCGAGCGAATGCGCGAGCAAGGCATGATCGAGAGCTTCGCCGAATTCGACGACGAGCGGCTCGACGCTCTCCGCTTGTGGATTCTCGATCGTCCAAGCCGATGGATCGATCCGTAGCCGATCAGGCTCTTTTGTCCGAAAGATGTGCTCGAAGACCGTATGGCTCTCGCGACCGTCGGCATCGGGCCAACCCGACTCGACGAGCAGCCGATACGCACGATCGGGAAGCAGCGGCGGCCCCATTTCTTTGTGAGGCACCAGACCCCGTTTGATTCGCCCGGGATCGAACCACACGGTGAGGCGAGTCTGATTCGGGTCCCATAGCTCTGGTTCGAGCTCTAGGAAAGGCGCATCGACGTCTTCACCGGTGGCCTGATCGACGAGACGCACGAACCGGTACGAGTCGCCATCGGTCATCGGCTGACTAAAGGTGAGATAGAGCTTGAGGAGATTCGAAGGAAAAACGTCGAGGCTCGGGTGAACGCTAATCACGGTCGGTGATGGCAGCTCGTCGACCGGCAGCGGTTCGATGGCAAAGGTGTCGACGACCTCACCGTCGATGGTTCTCAGACGCAGCTCGTAACGCACGCCCGGCTGACGGGGGTAGGTCGGCGTCAGCACGATGGTGTCGTCTTCAGCCTCGAGCGTGGCGAAAACCGCTGGTGGATCGACCGCGTCGATTTCATCGGGAACGACGTGGAGCGTGAGCACGGGCTCACCGGCCCGCACCGCGTCGACGAGGCCCGGCGCCTGGAGTACCCAGGAGCCATCGGGCCGCTCGATCGGCGTGCTCAACGGGTCGGAGGAATCACCACAGGCGACGACCGTCAAAACGATCGCCGCCAGCACGAGCCAGGGACGCAAGATCAGCTCTTGCGCACCGCCAAGCGGTTCTTCGGCCAGGCGTGAATGTAGAGCGAGCCATCGGTGAGCGAACGCCGCAAGAGAAGAAGGTTGTCCTCGTCGAAGTCGGAGAAATGACGAGTGGCGCCAAACGGCATCGGCACATACGGCGTACCCCAGGTCATCTCGTTCTCGCGCTCGGTGATCGCCGCCGCCTTGGCGATGTCGGCGACCTTGATGCGCATGCCGGCGCGGGTCGAATTGAGCACCAGCACTTGTGGCTCACCCTCGACCTCGGTGACCAAAAGCTCGATCGGCTGGTTGCGATTGCCGAGCTCGGCGACGGTCTTGCCTTTGACATGGGCGCCATCCTTCAGGTCGGCGACCTTGAACACGGCGAGCGGCGTGCAGGTGTAGGCGGCGAGGATGTGCGGTTCACCGTCGATGTCGATCGGCAAGAGGGTGCGGGCCGGTGACGCGGTCTCCCAACGTCCGTGGGCACCGTGGAAAATCTCCAGACTCGACGACGTCACGGTGCCGTCGAAGGGAAACGGCACGATACGAAGATGCGACGCGAACTCCTCGTTGGAGAGTCCGGACACCCACACCTTGCCGTCGAAGAAGTCGAGGTCGGTAATGGTCATGGCGCGTAGGTCGCGGCCCCAGCGATCTTTGGCATCGGCGGCGGGCGCCTTGGGCAGATCGGCTCGCGCGTGAGCGATGTTGTCGAGGTTGATCGGTTCGATCGCGGAACCATCGGCGGCCATCCGCAGAATCACCGGAACCGCATCCTCACCCTGTCCGCGCTCGACCGCCAAATAGATGGCCTTTGACACTGGATGGACCGCCATGTCGTTGACCGCGATGTCTCGTGGGGTGACACCGAGATGACCGGCGAGCGTCGCGTCGAGATTCTGTATACCGATCTCTTCGGGTGTATTCGCGGGTTGATCGTCGGTCTGGAACGCGAAGAGCGACGCCGACTTGGCATCACCGACGAAAAGAACATCGTCCGGACCAAACGTCAGGCGGGTAGCGGATCGAAGCTCGGCCTTGCCCGTGGTGAAACCAGGTGGCACAACCGCTTCCTCGGCGGTGGATGTGGGCGCGGACACCCAAAAAACGGCCGCGAGAGCGATCACGACGGTGACGACGAGCGAGCGACGGACGATGGACGACATGGGACCTCCTTCATGAGACCTGAGATTTCTTCCGGTGTTCCCTCGAAAATACGTCAGTGATCTTGATCAGATGCTTACACGCCGGGCTTTTACGGTTTCTTGACAGGATCCGCCAGACCGCCCTCGACGAAGACCTCAACCTACGGCGCCCACCCGCGTACTAGAACCACAACGAGGATGGCCATGAAAGCACTCGACTCCGCATCACCATCTTGGCTGCATGATTTCCTTCAGGACAGCGTGTATGCGTTCCGTGCGCTTCGTCGTACGCCGACCGTCACCCTGGTCGCCATCCTCACCCTAGCGCTCGGCGTGAGCGCTTCGACCGCGACCTTCAGCGTGCTGTGGAACGTGGTCTTGCAACCGCTGCCGCTACCGGCGCCAGCCGAAGTCGTCCAACCGTCGTTCCGAACGAGGAGCGGATCCGACGAAGGCTTCTCGCCCGGAACCTACCTCGCCTGGCGTGACGAAACCTCGGCCTTTGCTCACCTTGCGGCGCTGCGCCCGACCGCCACGACCCTCACCGACGGCGACCAGGCACCGACCCGGGTCGAGCTGTTGAGCGCGACACACGACCTCTTCCCGACCCTCGGAATCATCCCGACCACGGGACGCTTTTTCACCGCCACCGACGATTCGCCGGGGGCGGAAGCCGTGGTGGTACTTTCCCATCGTCTGTGGAGTCAGCGTTTCGGCGCCGATCCGAGCGTCGTCGATCGCTATGTCCAGCTCGATGGCGCGTCCCATCGCGTCATCGGTGTGCTCCCTGCGGCGGTCACCAGCTTCGGTCCATGGGATCTCTATCGCCCCTTGGCGCTCGTCGACTCGCAACGCGACAACACGGGCTCGCGTTACCTCGGTGCGATCGGCCGCCTGGCACCGGGCGCCACGACGGCCACGGCGGAAGCCGAGCTGAGTACCTTGATCGCCCAGCGAGAGATCCTCGATTTCGAAAGCAAAACGCCTCTTCTCGCCGATGTCGCCCCTTTGCTCGACACGCTGATCGGCGAAGGCAAGAGTCGTATCTGGACTCTCTTTGGCGCGGTTCTCGCGGTCTTGATCATCGCCTGTGGCAATGTCGCCCTGTTGCTCTTGGCCCGAGGTGCGCTGCGCACCCGCGAGCTCGGCATTCGAGCCGCCCTGGGTGCCGGGCGAGGCCGGTTGATTCGTCAGCTGCTGACCGAGAATCTCGTCCTGGCCTCGGCCGGTACGCTGCTGGGCGTGATCTTGTCCATCGGCTTGGTGCGTGGCCTGGTGACGCTCCTCCCGGCGGAAATCCCACGACGCGCCGAAATCGCCGTGGACGGGCCGACCCTTCTCTTCGCTTGTGTCCTCGTTGCGCTCAGCACGCTGGTATTCGGCGTCGCCCCGGCGCTCACCGCGGCACAACGCGATCCGAAGACGGCGCTCGATCTCGCCGCGTCACGCGGTTCGGTGGGTGGCGGCACGCGGCTGCATCGACTCTTTGTCATCGGTCAGGTGGCGCTATCGGTGATCTTGCTCGCCGCTGCGGCGCTGCTGATCAAAAGCGCGCTCTTGCTGGCCCAGGTCCCCGCCGGATACGACCGTGCCAACGTGGTCACGGGGCAGCTCGCCCTGCCACGGAGTGAATATCCCGAGCTGCCACGCGTCATCGATACCTACCACCGAATCGCCGAGTCCGCGACGACCGTCCCGGGTATCGATAGCGCCGCGATCGTGTCGCGCGCCCCGCTCGCCGGTCGTGAAGTGGGTCTGGGTTTCGTGCTCGAAGGTGGTGACGATGCGATCGGCTCACGGATCCGTCTGGTCAGCCCAGGAAGCTTCGCCGTGACCGGTGTCGGTTTACGCGGTCGGGATTTCACCACCGCGGATCGCGCGGATACCGAACCGGTCGTCATCGTCAACACGCCTCTGGCGCGTCGTCTCGAGCCGAGTGGTGATGTCGTCGGTCGCACGCTCGTCAGCACCAGCGCCTACGTCTTCGGCGACGAAAATGGCAATCTCATCCCCTTGCGGATCGTCGGGATCGCCGACGGCGTGCGCGACGACGGCCCACGCGCCGAAGCCGAGCCCGCCGTCTATCTTCCGCTCACTCAAGCTCCCGAGGGGCCGTGGAATTGGATGGATCGTCAAATGCAGCTGGTGGTGCGCACCAGTGCGCCACCGTCGACGGTCGTCAAACCGCTTACCGAAGCCGTGCAGCGGATCGATCCCAATCTGCCCCTACACGACGTGCAAACCCTCGATCGCGCCCTCGCCACGACTCTCGCCACCGAGCGTCTCAACACCGCCCTGCTCAGCGCGCTCGGCCTGATCGGGCTGCTGCTCACCGCCGCTGGGGTCTACGGGGTCATCGCCACGTTCGTCAGCCATCGGCGTCAAGAGATCGGGGTGCGCATGGCCCTCGGCGCCAGCGCGTCGGCCGTGCATCGACTCGTCGTCCGTCAAGGCATGACTCCAGTCGTCGTCGGCTTGGCCATCGGCCTGCTCGGTGCCTTCTGGGCCACGCGATGGCTCGAAAACCAGCTCTACGGGGTCGAGCCCACCGATCCCGTTACCCTGTCTTTGGTAATCGTCGTCCTCTTTGTCGCCGGCCTCGTGGCGAGCGCCGTACCGGCGGGACGCGCCTCACGCATCCACCCGGCGGTAGCCCTGCGACAGGACTGACCGCAAGAAACGGATTGCCGAGCGTGACGCGCTCCCCTACTCTCAGCGTGAAAGGAGCGCGTCATGTCCAGCCAAGCCGCTATTGCCTTCCCCAACCGCGTCGCCCCGATCGAGATCGGGCGCGATGACTACCTGCGAGTCGAACGAGCGATCCGCTTTCTCGACGAGCACAGCGACGAGCAACCCGGTCTCGAAACAGTCGCTGGTCACGTGGGACTGAGCCCACATCATTTCCAACGTCTCTTCCGTCGCTGGGCGGGCGTGAGCCCGAAGCGCTTTCTCCAATACCTCACGGCCGAACGAGCCAAACGCCTGCTCCGTGACGGCGCCAGCGCGCTCGACAGCGCGCTCGAAGCAGGCTTGTCGAGCCCGAGTCGTTTGCACGACCTCCTGGTCAAAGTCGATGCGGTCACACCGGGCGAGTGGAAACGCCGAGGCGACGGGCTGACCCTGCGCTGGGGCATTGTCGACTCACCCTTCGGTGAATGCACGCTGGTCCACACGGATCGTGGGCTTGCCGCGCTGGTCTTTCGTGACGGTCGCGACGTCGCCGAAACGTGGCTCGACACATGGCATCGCGACACCTGGCCCAAAGCCGAGCTGATCGAAGACGGCGATCTCGCCAGCCGAACCGCGACGACGATCTTCGAATACAAGCCCCAGGACGAACCGCTTCTCCTCCATCTCCGCGGCACCAACTTCCAGATTCGCGTGTGGCGCGCACTGCTCGAGATACCGGAAGGCATGATGGTGAGCTACCAAGACGTCGCCGTCGCCGCCGGCTCCCCCTTGGCGGTACGCGCCGTTGGCCAGGCCGTTGGCGCCAATCCCGTATCGTTCTTGGTGCCCTGCCATCGGGTGATTCGTAAGAGCGGTGCATTGGGCAATTACGGCGGTGGTATCTACCGCAAACGCGCCATGCTCGGCTGGGAAGCGGCACGAACCGATCCGACCGCGGTGTCGGCGTGAAGTAAGCTCGGTGGGCACCATCCGGTAAGGAGGCACCGATGCTGACCGAGCTCCAGAAGCGCACGGCGCAAGCCATCGTCAATATTTTCGAGACGAGCAACGTTCGTGGTGACTACAGTCGGGTCACGGTCGCGGCCGGTGATCTCGGTGAGCTGACCTACGGACGCTCGCAGACCACCCTCGCTTCCGGTGGGCTCCATGGGCTCATCGCAACCTATGTCGAACAGCACGGCCCACGCTTCGCCGACGCGTTGACACCCTTCTTGCCCGCTCTCGAAGCACGTGACTCGGCCCTCAACACGGATCGTCACCTTCACAACATCCTGCGAGCCGCCGCCGACGACCCGGTCATGCGCAACACGCAGGATGCCTTCTTCGACGAGAATTTCTGGCGCACCGCCGAACGCATCGCCGAGCGTGACGACATCACCTCGCCGCTCGGATTGACGGTGGTCTATGACAGCGTCGTCCACGGGTCGTGGACGCGTATCCGTGGCGAGGTCAACAACTCCATCGGTACGGTGAACCAAGTAGGTGAAAACGCGTGGATCACCGCCTATGTCGACGCACGTCACGCCTGGCTCGCCAACCACCGCCTCTCGATCCTGCGTCGCACCGTCTATCGGCCGGAGACCTTTCGACTCCTAATCGCCGCTGACGAATGGGACCTCACGCTTCCCCTGGTCATCCGTGGCATCGAGATCAGCGCCACGAGTCTGGCCGCCACACCCCCGAACGTCTACGACGGACCGCCACCGCGTTCGCGGATCCTCCGCCTCACTGCGCCGATGCAGCGTGGACTCGACGTCCGTGTCGTCCAGCTCGCGTTGTCGACCACTGGCCACCAGCTCAAGGCCGACGGCGTGTTCGGCCGGATCAGTCAAGGTCTCGTCGAGACCTTTCAAGGCGATCGTGGCCTTCCGGTGACCGGCCGAGTCGATCTCGCCGACTTCGACGCCCTCGAGCTCGACGCGCCCCATACCTTGGGCGCTCCCTTCAAACCCACCGGCTACTCCACAGTGTCGCCCTACCTCATCGTCGACAGCGCGGCCGACACCATCGCCTTTCTCGAAACCGTCTTCGAAGCCGTCGAGCTTCGTCGTTTCCTCACCGACGACGACCGCATCCGACACGCGGAAATACGCATCGACGACACTATCGTCATGCTCGGCGAGAGCGCCTCGGGTGGAGGCACCCCCGGATCAGCCGCACACATCCATGTCTATGTACCCGACGCTCGAGCCACCCACCAACGCGCGCTCGACGCCGGCGCCACGTCCGTTCGCGAACCCGTGCAACAAGACGACGAAGACCTACGGGGTGGCGTGGTCGGACCCGGTGGTACGACGTGGTGGGTGGCGACACGTTCCGAATAGCTCATCTGCCTGGCACAGACGCTCCTTTGCTCGCCTGTGACCACGCCACCTGACATCTTGCGGTACCATTTGTCTCTGCAATCCACATCGCCATGACGGCGTCGAAGCCTTCCAACACATATTCAAGAGTGATGGATCGTGGACGGAGACAAACAATCACGCCCCTCGGATTTCAAAGTAGGCGACTGGTGGGTGCGCCCCGATCGCAACGTGGTCGAACGCGTCGACGAGATCGAACAAGTCGAGTCTCGTTCCATGGCAGTCCTGATCTGTCTCGCGAGCCACGCCCCTGCAGTGGTCAAAAAGGACCGATTATTCGACGAAGCTTGGTCGGGAAACGCGGTGAGCGACTCCGCGCTGTCCCACGCGATCTGGGATCTGCGCCGAGCCTTCGGTGACACCGAGGGAAAGCGCGACTACATTCGCAACAAACCAGGAGTCGGCTACCAGCTTATCGCTCGGGTACAGAGACCACAGGGCTCACCAGAGCCACTCGAAGGCGAGAAAATCGACGAGTTTCTACTCGGGGAAGAGCTCGGTCGAGGCTCGATGGGTATCGTCTTCCGCGCCACGGACCTCAGGCTCGACCGTCCGGTAGCGATCAAATTCATCGCGCCAAAACACATTCAAGATCCCGAAGCGGTACACCGGTTCGATCGCGAAGCTCGCATTCTGGCTTCTCTCGATCACCCCAACATCGCAACGATCCATGGGACCGGAGAAACACGCGGTGGCTACCGGTATCTGGTGGGTTCCCTTTACGAAGGCGGCAGCATCAAAGACCGGCTTGTAGACGCCGGAACATTCGATCAACGATCAGCGATCGAGCTCACCCGACAATTGCTTGCCGGCCTGAGCGCCGCGCACCAGCGTGACATCGTCCATCGTGACATCAAGCCCGCCAACCTCCTTCTCGACAATCACGGCACGCTCAAGATCTGTGACTTCGGCATCGCCAAACCGCTCGACGGAACCGATCTCACCCAAACCGGTAAACACATCGGAACACAGGCGTATAGCTCGCCTGAGCAATCGCTTGGCAACCCGGTCGACCACCGCACCGATCTTTGGTCAGCTGGACTCGTGTTCTATGAGCTGCTGACGGGTCGTCGCGACGATCCGTCCTCTCTTGATCCTGACCTTTCAAAACCCATTCGTCGTTTCATCGCCAAGGCTCTTGCCGCTCATCCCAACGATCGATTTCAGAACGCCGACGAGATGATCGACGCACTGGATGAGATCAATCGCCGGGAAGTTCCGAAAAAGGTCTGGCTTGCAGCTGCGATTGCCCTCACCACAGCCGCCGCGTGGCTCTTGAGCGGCGCTCCAGCTCCACAGCTGGGTGAAGGTACCTCAACGAATCAAGCTCAGATCGAGCCCACTATTGTTGCGTCTTCTAGCGTCGGAGACACACTACACACTGCCCGCAGGCTCTGGCTTCAAGGAAACCACCCGAGCAATTTGGATCACGTGGAACGTCTCTTCGGAGAAACTGTCGTCCAAGAACCCGGCTCTGTCACGGCTAGAGAACAATTCGCGATCTTCCTAGCTGAAAAAGCACCCCTCTTCAAAAATGAAGAGATCCGCAAGAGGTTACACGAGCGTGCAAGAACACACATCAGTTTCGTCCTCGATAGGGACTCGACATCTTGGGCCTCCTTGGCCGCGCAAGCGCGTATCGCCTTGACCGAGGGCGATAGTTCTTCGGCGGAACGCCTCGCGCGCAGGGCGATCGAAGCACGATACGACTGCGGTCCAGATTCGCTCTGTGACATCCCTTACCTCGTCCTCGGCAACGCACTTTGGAATCTCGGTAAACGAGAGCAAGCGTTCCTTGCTCTCGAAAACGGTCTGCGGGTGGGAGCTGGACGAGTCCGCTGCCAGCTCGCTATAGGCCAGCTTCGGAGCTACAGCAGCGAAAGTGAAGAAGCCAAGCTTGCCTACAAAAAAGTTCTCGCGATCGACCCCGGACAATCGACCGCTCTCCTCGACCTTTCGAGTTTGTACCTATTCGACGAGAACTACAAAAGAGCAGCCGAGTACCTCGATCAACACTACCGAGCCACGCTCGATCCCAAAAGCCTCAACAACCTCGGCTACGCACAGTTCATGGAAGGTCTCTTTAGCGAAGCCGCGAAGACCTTCGAAAAAGCAATCGTTGAATACCGCCGCGCTGGTCTCTCGCCTCTTGCCCCGCTTATCGGACTCGGTGACACATACCTCGAGAACGGACGCGAAATAGAAGCTCGCCACTATTTCATCTCCGCGATCGCGGAGATCGATCAGAATCTAGCTGGCTCAGCGAACCAAGACAGTACTCGTCTCGCAGCTCGCGCCATGCGTGCCATGTGCTTGGCCAAGGCCGGGAAAGTCGGAGAAGGTGTGACCGCAATCGAAGAATTGCTTTCACCTCCTGAACAGGTCGAACAATTCCCCGACCTCATCTTCTATGGCGGCATGGTCTATGCTCTCGCCGGCAATCGAACAGAATTGTTCAAGCTCGCAAGACAGTGGATGGAGCTTGGCCGACCGGCGAGCTATTTTCTCGACGACCCTGCCTTCAACGCCTACGAGACCGACCTCGACTATCTGCGCATCGTAGCGCCAGGACTGGTCCCCGAAAACTGATTCGGGGACCAGTCGCAAACACTACTCAGCCACCTGGGTTCGACTGCGCCGGCTCGACCACCGGCTGCGGCCCTTCTCCACGGTCATCCGCTCGTTGCTCACCAGGGGCCAATCCGCGACGCGAGCGAAAGGCTCGAACCTCCGGCCGAGCAGCGATATCCGGTCGCACGCGAAGCTCACGGAAGCTGCTTCTCGGTTCGTAGACCGGGCTGAGTGAGAATCGCAGCTCGTCGGCGAGACGTTGAATATCCGATGCCACCGCGAATTCCCCAAATGGAGAACCGGGGGTATCGCCAGCGAAGATCATTCCGACGGCGTAGTAGGCACGCACGATCTTGCGGTTCTGTGTGTCAGCCTGCTTACCGAGGAGCGACTCCGCGTGATCGAGCAGCGTACTCAGCAAGTCTCGATCCGATAGACTCTTGAGCAAAGCTTGCTGAAACCATGAGAATGGCGGATCTTGATCCTCCTTGTAGCCAATCCGCTCCAGACTCGGACCGTAGTCACGCTCGAAGTCATCGGACGGCCCGTAGCCCTTTTCGTCAACGGCTGTCGATAGCGCCAGATTTCTTCGCCTAGAGCTCTGTCCGACAACGAGGTTGCCGTCTTCACACACGATCTCATCACCTTGCGCCAGTCTGGCCAGCCCGTGCTCAAT
>JBCDBH010000054.1:0-21800 GCA_039184055.1 Acidobacteriota bacterium | reverse complement strand
TGTCGTCGCGATTGTCGGCGGCCTTCGGTCTCGCCGGTCCGAGTCTGACTGTGCAGTCGGCGTGTGCGTCGGCGACCTTGGCGGTGGGGGAGGCGTTTCGACGGATCCGTCGTGGGCAAGTCGATGTCATGGTCACCGGTGGTGCCGACAGCATGATGTCGATGTTCTCGGTCGCTGGCTTCACCCAGCTCGGTGCCTTGTCACGCAATCCCGATCCGGCGTCGGCTTCACGACCCTTCGATATCGACCGCGACGGCTTCGTGCTCGGGGAAGGCGCGGGCATCTTGATTTTCGAGTCGCTCGATCACGCACGTGCTCGGGGAGCGCGCATCCTCGCCGAGGTGGTGGGTTTTGGCGCCTCGTCCGATGCCTATCGTTTTACCGATATGCATCCCGATGCGATCGGCGCGGCGGCGGCGATGCGCGCCGCGTTGACCAGCGCCCGGGTGGCGCCCGAAGCGGTCGGCTACATCAATGCGCACGGCACGTCGACACCCCAGAACGATCGTATGGAGACTCTGGCGATCAAAAAGGTCTTTGGTGACGATCATGCCTACCGCCTGGCGGTCAGCTCGACCAAATCCCAGCTCGGCCATCTGCTGTGCGCGGCCGGTGGGCTCGAAGCCGTGGTGACGGCCCTGGCGTTGCAACGTGGCGTGTTGCCCCCGACGATCCACCTACGGAATCCCGATCCGGAATGCGATCTCGACTATGTGACGACGGTTGGACGGCGCGCCGAGATCGAGTACGCCCTGTCGAACTCCTTCGCCTTTGGCGGTCAGAACGGATCGGTGCTCATGAGACGTTGGCATGCTTGAGACGCTGGCATGAGTGAGCCGGTCGTCGTAACCGGACGGGGTGTCGTCTCGCCGCTCGGCACGACACGTGCGCGACATCTCGAACGGCTCTACGCGGGTGAGCATGCGTTCGAGCCTCAGTCCGAGTGGATCGAGCGCCGCCTGCCGATCGAGATCGCGGCGCGGGTCGAGGGCTTCGACACACGCGCTCGGATCCGCAATCGCATGTTGCGCAAGCTCCTCCAGCCGAGCGCCGCCTTCGCGGTCGGCGCGGCGGCGGAGGCGTTGGACGACGCGAAGATCGCCAGCGCCGGGCAAGGCGCCGCCGGGCAAGGGAAAGCCGAGCTCGAACGGTGTGGACTCTATGTCGGCTCGGTGAGCTTCGAGCTCAGTCCCGACTTCTTCGCCCCCGCCCTGCGGACTTCGTTTCGCGCCGGCCGCGCGCATCGCGACGCTTTCGACATGCAGCGTTTCGCCGATCAAGGCATGGCGGTGCTCGACCCGTTGCTGATCGTCAAGGGCTTGCCCAACGCCGCCTTGTCCGGGGTGGCGATCGAGCTCGGGGTCAAGGGGCCGACGGTCAACCTCGCCAACGGCACGGTATCCGGGGCGCAGGCAATCGCCGCCGCGCACGATGCGATCGTCGATGGTGAGATTGAGATCGCCTTGGCGGGGGGCTCGGATTCGTTGCTCGAGCCTCATCACGTGGTCGAGCATTGGGTGCGAAGCGGATTGTCACGAAGCGGCCAGTGTCGGCCGTTCGATGGCGAGCGAGACGGCTATCTGCCCGGACAGGGCGCGGGTTTCGTGGTGCTCGAGTCGTTGACGCACGCGCGTCGGCGAGGCGCGACGATCCTCGGCTCGGTCGGTCATATCGGTGAAAGCACGGCGGTTCCGACTGGGGACGATCCGGCGTCCGCGACCACCGATGCCCTGCGGCACGCGCTCGAGGCGACCGTGGACTCACTTTCTGCCGAGCCTATGCAGGAGGAGGCGATTCAGGCGATCTTCGCGCAGGGAGCTGCAACGCGAGACGACGACGCGCGTGAGGCTCGGGTTTGTGGTGAGCGCTTGGCGGAGACACCGATCACCGCTACGACCGGTGCGCATGGCTATCTCGGCGCCGCCAGTGGGCCGTTCCAGGTGATCCACGCGCTCGAAGCCCTGCAGCGTAACGAGCTGCCCCCGACCGTCGGCTGTCCATTTCCCGATCCCACGCTCGGCATCGACGTTACGACCCGAACACGCGCGGGCTCGTTCGAGAACCTCTTGATCCTGACCAGCGATGCCGGCCGCAAGAACGTCGCGATGATCGTGAGTTCGGCCGTGGAACGAGCATGACGAGGAGTGGAACGAGCATGACGAGGAGCCGTCCCGAGCCCCCGAAGGTCGCGTCGATTCGCCAGGTCGGTAGTGCTCACGCCGCACAGGGTGATCAATGGGCGCTGGTCGGTCAAGACGGTGGCCAGAGCATCCGGGTCGGTGATCGCAGTCTCTTCGTTTTTTCCGACACGCTCCTGACCGATCCTCGAGCCGGTCGACGCGTCACCGGCCCGGGTGGGCAACGGCTATCGGGAATCTTCCTCGGCAATTGCGCCGCCTGGGCGCGCGATGATTCTTCGCTCGACGAAGCGATGGCTTCGCTCGACTATTGGTCCGACGACAGTGGACGACCGCGGGAGATTCTCCACCCGACGCCACTCGAAACGGCCTGTGGCGTACGGCTGTGGCCCACCCACGGGATCGAGGTCGACGGTCACGTATGGCTCTACTACCTCGGGGTGCAGCAGCTTGATCCCGGCTCGTGGGGGTTCACCACCGTGGGCAGTGGTTTGGCACGCTTCGATCCCGACCGTGGCGCGTGTGAGCGGGTGCGCCACGACGACGAGTGGTGTTTGTGGCCCCATCTCGGTGGCAGCCTGCACGTCGGGGGTCAGGTTGTGCGACGAGACGACCATCTCTTCGTCTTCGCCACCTTGCGTGATGGCGCCTATGTCGGTGCGCGTTTGGCGCGTGTTCCGATCGACCGAATCGCCGTGCCCGAGGCCTACGAATATCTGGTGGATCACACGCCACGCTGGAGCCCACGTATCGACGACGCGATCGATCTCGGTCGCTGCGCCGCCGAGATTTCGGTGGTCTACAACGCCTACCTCGATCGCTGGCTGATGATCTACGTCGATGGCTTCGCCAAACAGCTGTGCGTGCGGGCCGCACCCGAGATCTGGGGTCCGTATGGCGACGAGACTCGGATCGACGGGTTGTCCTGTCGTCCAGAAGTCGACTTCGTCGCGCTGGCCTTTGTTCACCCGCAATACTCCCAGAACGACGGCCAGACGATCTTCATCAGCTATTGCCAGCCCATGTTCACCCAGAACACCTTTCTCGCTTTGACGTTGCGACGGTGAGCACCGCGCCGCGTGCATGCGTGATCGGGGCGGGGCCGTCGGGATTGACCGCGGCGAAGAACCTGCTCCAGGTCGGCATCGAACCGGTGGTCTACGAAGCACGCGCGGATCTCGGTGGCAATTGGAACGCCACCTCGAACCCCGACGTGCCGACGGTTTTCGACACGACACGCCTGATCAGCTCGAAGACGCTCTCGGCCTACGAAGACTTTCCCTTTCCCGCCGATACCGACGCCTATCCGCGACGCCAGCCTTTGGCCGCGTACTTCGACGCCTACGCCGAGCGCTTCGGTCTTCGCGACCACATTCGCTTTCACGTCTCGGTCGAAAGCGTGGCGCCGATCGACAACGGCTGGTCGGTACGGATCGAGGACAAGACGACCGGGGAACGAACCGTCGAGCCCTTCGACGCGGTGTTCGTGTGCAACGGTCATCACGCCACGCCCCGGATCCCCGCCGTGTTTCAGGGTCATGACGATCGTGTCGTGCACTCGAGCGCGTTCTGGCGCGCGACGCCCTTTGCCGGCGAACGGGTGCTGGTGGTCGGTGGCGGCAACTCGGGATGCGATATCGCGGTGGAAGTCTCCCGCGTGGCGAAGACAACTCATCTCAGCTGGCGACGGGGCTACCACATCGTGCCGCGTCATCTCTTTGGTATGCCGTCGGATGTCGTGTTGTCGACCATCACCTGGCTGCCCGACCGCTGGATCGCCTTTCTCGCCGATCAGACGATTCGGCGGCTCAAGGGTCGTCCGAGCGATCATGGATTGCCGACGCCCGAGCATGGTTTTTTCGATTGTCATCCGATCATCAACGACGACCTGCCGCGAAGAGTCCGCGCCGGTCGCATCGCGATGCGTCGTGACGTCGAGAGCCTGGATCGGGCGAGCGACGGCCTCGAGGTGCGTTTCGTCGATGGCGTAGAGGATCGCTACGACCGGATCATCGTCTGCACGGGTTTCGAAATCCGCTTTCCGTTTCTTTCGCGTGATGTGGTCGACTTTGCCGAAGGCTCGGTGCCGCTCTACCTGCGGGTCTTCGACCCGCGCTGGCCGGGCCTCTTCTTTATCGGCTTGATCCAGCCGATGGGCTGTATTTGGCCGCTCGCCGATCTCCAGGCCAAGCTCGCCGCCAACCTTCTGGTGGGCAATTATCGGTTACCGGCCGATCATGCTCGACGAGCCGAACGAGACGCCGACGCCATCGTCCGTCGCTTTGTCGATTCGCCCCGTCACGCGATCGAAGTCGACTACCACGCCTACCGACGGCAGCTGCTACGTGCCCTACCGTCGACCGCACCGCCATGGACCGACTAGCTAGAGCTCGCATGCTGCAGCCGGCGGGCTGGTGAGACATGCGGGCTACCAATCAATCAGGAATCGGTCGACTGAGCTGGTGTCGGTCTTCGCCCCGGATCACCATCACGCCCCAATGGTCGAGGTCGAAGATCTGGCCCATGTGCATGGCGTGATGATGGTCGCGATCGGTATGGGCCGGGACATGGGTCGGGACGACCCGGAAGTTATAGGCCAGTCGGGCTCGATCGGTGTGATTGGGACCCGAACCGTGAATCATCCGACCCGTGAAGATGAAGAATTGACCCGGCTCGGCGCTCATCGTCGCGACCTTTGACGGATCGTGATCGAATTCGAGCGAGAAATTCACGTGGTAAAAGCTCGACTCGCCACCGAAGCGGATGGTGCGGATGCGATCCTGCGAGCCGGGGATGAAGTGCAGCGCGCCGTTTTCGGGCTCGATCGAATCGAAAGCGATCCACACGGTGAGCTGGAAGAGCTCGTCGAGGTCGGGTGGATGAATCGCCGGCTCGATGTAGTCTTCGGAGAGAAACGTGCTTTCCTGATGCCACTCGATCGGCCGGCCACCGGGCGGTTTGTAGAAGAATTGCGAGCGCCAGCAGAGCAGATCGGGGCCGAGCAGCTGGGCCACCCGGTCGGTGATTTCAGGTCGTACCAGCAGATCGCGCAAGGTGTGGCTATCGAGATGTCGATCGCGATCGGTGACGATGCCGAGATGTGGCGATTGGGTCTCGCGGAGAGCGAGCAGCTCTTCACGCAGACGCTCGGCTTCGTCGCCGCTCAGCAGATCGAACGGGCCGAGATAGCCGTCACGGTAGAAGGAATCGAGCTGCTCAGGGGACAGCCGATGCGCGGGCTCGACCTCGGCTTTCGGTGTGATCGGTTCGGGCACGTGCCACTGACACGGCTCATCGATGTAGGTGCGGGTGAGCCACGATCGGATCAGCACGCGAAACATCTCGGGATGCCAATGCCGAATCATCTTCTGCACTTCGATGGGTAGACGCTTGGTGGGGATCCTCAGGGCTTTCCATGACGCCATGAACATCACACCGAGCACCAGCAGGGTGCGCTGCCACAACGGTCGTCGCTTCGGCCTCGGGAGCATGCGATGAGTATAGCGGGACGATCCTGGCTGAGCCGCGCCGATACCGAGCGCCGTCTCGCTCGCGCCGAAGCCACGATCGCCGATCGACGTACCGATCGAGACGAGCGGATGGCCGCGGCGGTGCAGCGTCTTTTCGCTCTGTGGCTCCTCGGACGATTCGACGAGTGTTGGTCGGCCTTCCACGACCTGCCGCGTGATCACGAGCATGTGTCGTGGCTGGTTGAGCCGCTGCACAACGCCTGGACCGGTACGCTGCTCGGTGATCGTTCGCTCACCGTACACGCCACCCGGGGTGGTCTCGGTGACCTTATCCAGATGGCGCGTTTCATCGCCTTGTTGCCTCGTGGCGGTGGGCTGGTGGTCGAGACGCGACCCGCCTTGCTGCGGCTGATGCAAACGTCTTTTGATCCGGCGATCGTCTGGACGTCACGAATCGACGCGGCGCCGCCGGGTGACGTCGATACGCAAATGGATTTTCTGCCGTTCTTGCTCGGAGTCGATCTCGCGACGATCGGCGGCGCAGTGCCCTATCTTCGGCCCGATCCGGTCGACGTCGAGAGATGGGCGACGCGGCTGGCGTCTTGGCCACGACCGTGGATCGGAGTGTGTTGGACCAATCAAGAGGATGGCTCGGTCGGTGACCCACGTTGTCTCGCGCTCGAGAGCTTGGCTCCGCTGGTGCGGGTGGTACCGGCAACGTATATCTCGCTGATCGAACGACCACCACCGGAGATCACCAACTCGGTCGACGGACGGCCGATTCTCGATGTCGCCGAGCCGCTTGGCGACTTCGCCGACGTCGCCGCGCTGATCGCCAATCTCGACCACGTCGTAACCATCGATACGGCGGTCGCTCATGTCGCCGGAGGCCTCGGTCAGCCGACACACCTCCTGCTGCCCCACGAGCCGTTTCCGAATTGGTTGCTCGGCTTTGTCCCGGGAGGCACCGCCTGGTACCCGACGATGCGAACGGTGCGTCAGACCTCGCCCGGGGAGTGGGGTGACGTGGTGGCGACCGTTGTCGCCGAGCTCAGCGATCGTTTGGGTTGACGGTCGGTTTGCGCGCCCGGATCTCGCCGTAGACCGGGGCGAGCGTCAGCTCGGGGTCGTGATGGTGCTCGCCAAAGGCGCTCAAAGTGCCATCGGCCTCGACAAAGGCGTTGAGGAAATGCGCCGACGAAACCTGATCCTCGCCCCCGAGCCGATGTACCTCGATCGCCTCGAAGCCGGCCGCTTCGACGGCGTGACGGTTCATCGCCATCGAGCGTGAGCGATAGGCGTAGAGCTCGTCGAAGCGATCGAATTGCCGGCGCTCGGTGGCCGTCAGCGGACGGTCAGGTCGGTAGACCCCTTTGACATAGAGCCGCCCCCCGGTGACGAGCACGCGGAAGGCTTCGGCGAAGAGGCGGCGAAGATCGGCGGCGTGGCCACAGCTTTCGAGGAAGTACACGCCGTCGAAGGAACGGTCGGGGAAGGGTAGCTGGAGGTAATCACCCGCGACGAACGACACACGCTCGTCGAGCCCGCGATCACGCGCGCGGCGATGGGCTTCACGAGCCTGATCGACGCCCAGGGTGATGCCGACGATTCGCACCTCGGGACGGCTGGCGGCGATGTCGAGCGCCGGACCACCGACCCCGCATCCGGCGTCGAGCCATCGACCCCCGCGGAGCTCCGCGCGTTCGGCGATCCGTACGTTCGAGGCGGTCGCGGTCGGCTCACCGTTGTCGTCCGCGTGACGCAACAGCCCGCCTTGCCAGGTCGGGCCGACATGGTCGAGATAGGCGCTCATCTCGCGTCGGTAGTAGCCCGCCACCGCGACCCGTGTCGTGGTGTGCCCGTGTCGTTGTCGTTCGAGCCGATCCTCGATCAGCTCGACCGCTCGGGCCGTGCCGTCTTCACCACGAATCGCCGTCGCCAGCTCGTCGACGCGTTGTCGAACCTCGGGGGATTCGAGCGCTCGGAGCTGTCGACACAGCGTGTCGAGATCGAGCCGGCGCGCGCGGCATCCGACGCCACGACCTTCGAGCGCCCAGCCCCAGAAGTGTTGATCGACCACTTGGGGAACGGCCAACACGGGCACCCCGGCACGCAAGGCCTGGGTCACCGTACCCGCGCCAGCGTGGCTCACCATCGTCCTCACCCGTGGCAAGAGCTCGACGTAACGCACGTAGTCGAAAGCCAGGATGCGTGGATCTTCATGGGTCGACGCGGGCAGGCTGTCGTGGCCACCCAAGACGACGGCACGACGGTCGAGTCGATCGAGAAGCGCGGGAAGCAGCGTCGCGATCTGATGTCTGTCGCCGTCGTCGAGTCCGCCCAGGGAGAAGAGAATCGGCGTGTCGCCTTCGTCGAGCCAGCGGGCGAGCTCAGGGGGCTCGATCTCGGCGTTGGTGTGATCGAAACCCGGGTCGAGCCATGCACCGGTGACGTGGCGGTGTGGTGGCCATTCCGCTGGCACGGGCAACAGGTTGTGACTGTAGCCATAGAGCGTCGGTTGTTCGGCCAGCCGTCGTCCGAGCTCGCGACGGTCGATCGGAGGCAGACCGAGCGTGGCGCGCAATCGCTTGGTGACCCCGCTCGTCACCCGCCAGGCGATCCGCGCGGTGATGCGATGGCTGAGACGTCGGAGGAGGGATACGTCGTAGGTCCACGGTGGCGCCAATGGAAAGGCCCAGGCTCGCGACGGGTGCATGGGCCACGGGCTCGCCCAGACATAGGGCAGCTCGAGTGCATCGGCGATATGCGGCGCGCCCAGTCCGATCGGGGTGGTCACCAGCAGCTCGGCGTCGCCGCACGCTCGCAGAAGCTCGTGCTGTCGAGCTTCGAGAGCCCGGCTCAGATGGTCGAACGCGCGGATCAAACGAGGTAGACGAAGTATGGTGCGTCGTGGATCGGTAAGGTCGGCATGGTCATCATCCGGGGGCGCCAGCTCGGTGTCGAAGGCCACCGTTTCGATCGTCTCCGAACGCACCCACGAAGCGAGCGTTTTCGACGTCACAATCCTCACGCGATGACCGCGCGCGCCGAGCGCCTCGCCGAGCGCGACAAAGGGCTCGAGATCGCCGCGAGAGCCTTCGGTTACGAGGACGACCGTCATGACGTGGATCCTCCTCCAAGTGGCCGGACGCGGGCAAATTTATCTTCTGTGCATTGGGCAATTTTGTTATCGTTCCGAGAGTTTTCGCCCCAAACGTTCGGCCCGCGAGCGATCATCCCCGATCGACTCGGAGAGGCCAGCCGCGAGCCCGCATCATGCGTCGGGCGAGTCGGCGCCCAGACCGGGAGACACCATGAGCGCACTCACCCGAGCCCGCGTCGAGCAGGCCTTCTTGCGACTCTTCGAAGCCGATCATCCGCTCTTCTTGGCCAGCGCCATCACGAACGGCGTGCGGATTCGTCGCGACATCATCCACCCCTTTCGTTTTGTGCCGATGGCGGACACGGAACCGCTGTCGCTCTTCCACGCTGATCCATGGAGAGGCGTGGCGATCGAGCTCGTGGAGCAGCGAATCAGCGGTTTCGCTTCGGTGATTCTCGATGGGCTGTTCGTCGACACGCGTGCTGACGAGGTGCGTCTCGGGCTCGAATTTCCGAGTCTCGAGTGCACCGGTCGCTATATCGTGCGTACCGGTCATGGTGCCAAAACCGCGCTCGAATCGGCGGCTGACGTGGCCGGTGAGAGCCCCAACGTCACGCTCGCCAAGCAGCAGCAGACACAGTTGATCCAGAGCGACAACGGCCTGTTGATGGTCGGTGCCTATTGGGACAACAACCGCACCTTCAACGAGATCGTCAACCTGCCGAATTTCAAGATCCTTTTCGGCAACGGCACCTACAAGAACATGGCCAACGACACGGCGGTCGCGGTCGGTCAAAAGCCGACGAGCCAGGTCATCAACCCGGGTGGAAGCTCCGGCACGTACAACTCGAATGCCGGCACCGTGCGTGCGTTCGTCGCCGGTCAGGCGCAAAAGGGCGCGCAGTACTACTGTGGCAAAGGCGATACCGCCACGGCGCAGCGCTATTGGAATTCGTTCATCGCCGCGACCTCGTTCAAGAACCAGGTCCAGGCGGTGGCCGACAAAGAGAATACCGCCGACGACGTCAACAACGCGGTGAAGAACACTCCGACCCCCAATCTGCCCAAGCCCGGCAATGCCTGTGACCAGCTCAACCTGGCGCGCGCCGAGCTCCGGCCCGAAGTCCAAGAGGCCCTCGAAGAAGCCGAGCGCCACGATCGTGAAGCCACCTTCGAGTTCGTCGACGATCCGGTCGGCGAAGCACGCAAAGAGGCGGCGCGCGCGGGTGGCGTACCGATCGACGGTTCGTTTCGCGCCGATCTCGCCAATGCTCGACTCACCGCCGTCGGCCGGCTCACCTATCGCTTGGGCCGCCGCTCGCCCGGGATCGAATTCACCCACATCGAGGCCGAGGTGCCCGAAGTTCAGCTGCAGCTCGCCACCTTTCCCGAGCCGCTCTTCAGCGCCGTCAACGACAGCCTCGCCGAGTCCCAGTTCCTCCGTGACGTGCTCGGCCAGCGCTTGGCGACCAGCCTCGACGACGAACAGCTGCGTGCCTTTCTCGGCAGCACCGCGAGCCTGGCGCTCGCCGCCGAAGGAGAATGAGCCGATGCTTCAGGAAGTTCGCAACGAAGGGAGACTTCAGCGATGACCGACGTCCTCAAAACTCTGCAAAGTCACATCAGCGGCACGACCATCACCGTTCCCTCGGATATTTTCGGCTCGGGCCCGATCGAGACCGCGATCGTCGCGTTCGTCCAAGGCAAGGCGATCGTCGTCAAGCCGTTCACCCTCTCGGGTGATTCGCTCACCGCCAAGCTGGGCGGCAGCGGGCAGGTGGCGCCGTTCGGCAACACCACTCTCGCCGCCACCTTCACCGCCAAGCCTCAGGGCGTCGAGATGGATCTCTCGGCGACGATCGAGCCGGGTTGGACGCTGAACACCTCGTTCCCGGGCGCGCCGACGGGTTTTCCGTTCAGTGAGATCGACATCACTAAAGCGACCCTCGAGCTCGATGCCGATTTCGGTAGCGACGACACTACGCTCAGCGCCTCGGTGACGACGAGCTTCGGTGGCGGCTCGGCGGGACAAGGCGATCTGATCGTCGAAGACAAGAGCGGCACGCTGACCTATTTGATCGGTGTCTTTTTCACCGGTAGCTTCTCGCTCGGCAATGTGTTTTCGGTGCTCGACAAGCTCTCGGTCACCGAAGCGGGTATCTTTCTGTCGACCTTGACCAAGAAGGGTCTGTCGATCAACGGTAAGAAGCTGGCGTTTCCGGAGCAGATCACACCCGGTCTGACCCTCTTCGGCTCCCTGGCGCTCACCGGTGACGTGGTCGGCCCGTTCGGCAAGATCTTGCCTTCGGGAACCGAGCTCGACCTCCTCGGCACCACCGCCTTGGGCAGCAAGACCGACATCGATCTGGTCGCCGAGCTCAGGGAAAAAACACCGAGCGGCTTCCTGCAATTCGACGACGTCAAGCTCGAGTTCAAAGAGCAGGGCGACAGCGGCTCGATCGCCTTCTCGGCGAGCGGCAGCATCGTCGACCAGAGCTACGGCATCGACATTACCGTTACCGGAACCGCCACGGTGAGTTACGGCCCGTCCGGAGTCAGCGGCACCCTCGGGATCGACGGCAGCTGGCCGCATCCACTCGGGATCCAGAACTTCTCCATCAACGACTTCGGTCTGAGCGTCGGCATTAGTGACGGCGTGGTCAATCTGGCGCTGGGTGGAAGCTTTACGGTCGGCACGACCAACGCGGTCACCTTCGAGATCGACGTCTCGATCGCCGATCTCGAGATTCCCGACGGCATCGTCGCCGAGCTCTCGTCGGCCGACCAGGGCAAACAGGTGACCATCGGCGAGCTGGTCGACGACTTCATTCCCGCTCTCGATTTGGAGAGCTTCGCGCTCCTCCAAGAGATCAGCTTCTCGAAGCTGATGCTGGCGGTGGTCGCCGATCAATTCACCGTCAACGGCAAGACCTTCTACCCGGGGATCGGCGCCGCGGGCGATGTCGAATTCTTCGGCTTCGATCTCGACTTCGCCTTTACCCTCGATACGAAAAGCGACGCGATCAAGGCGTTCGGCACGATCAGCGAAAACGGCGGGCCGATCACCATCGACGCCGGTGGCATCCAGCTGATCAAGATCTCGGACGCCAGCGGCACGACCGGTCCGTGTGGCTGCATCGACACCAGCGCTTCGGATTTCTGCAAGACCGACGGTTGCAAGTCGGTGCAGCCGATCCCGTCGGGTGCGTACTTCGTGATCGACGCGGCGGCCGATTTTCTCGGCCTGAAGGACTCGATCTTCGCGACCGCGAGCAAAGAGGTCTTCGAGTTCGACATGGACTTCAAGTTCCTCGGCCTGTCGGAGTCGCTGTCGGTCGATTGGGATGTCACCAAGCCGACCTTCGACGTCGCCTTCGGGCTCAACGATCAGCAGCTCCCGGACAACATCAAGCTCGGGCCGCTCGAGCTCGATGGCTTCACGATCATTCCGCAGATCACCATTCCGGTGCCCAAGGTCGATCTGAGCATCGATGTCGGTACCGACCCCTCGCCCCACTTCGACGGCTCGCTGTCGTTCAGCTTCGCGGGCATCGATTTCAACATCTCGATCGACATCGACCTGGCGACCGCCGAGAAAGCCTTCGAGGATTTCGGTACCTTCTTGCTCGACTGGCTCGAGGACAACGCCAAGAAGGTCTTCGAGGCGTTCCTCACCGGGGCCAAGGAGCTCGCCAAGCTGCTCTACAAGCTCGGTGAGGAATTCGTCACGGTCATCAAGGCGGTGGCGGAATGGTTCGGCAAGACCATCGAAGAAGTCTTCGACGACGTCAAAGAGGTCTTCGACGAGCTCGGTCAGTGCGCCAGCGAGACGGCCGACGCCATCTTCGCGGATGGGTGAGAACTCAGTGGCCGACGCGGTAAGCGCCGCTCGTTCGCTCCTCGGTGACGACATGGAACGCTTCGAAGCCTTCCTGTCGGCGGCGCTCGAGGAGCAAGAGGGCTACCTGTCGGCCACCGAGCACGATCTCTATGCGCGGGGTAAAAAGCTCCGTCCGCTCATGCTCATGCTCTCGGCACGCCTGGCCGGGCACGGGGTGATCGAAACGATCTCGGACAAGACGATCAAAGCCGCCGTGTCGCTCGAAATGCTCCACGTCGCGACCTTGATTCACGACGACATCGTCGACGAGGCGCCGTTGCGTCGTGGGCTCACCTCGGTCCACGACGCGCGGGGCACCGAGATGGCCGTCTTGATCGGCGATTTGCAGTTCATTCAAGCGATTCGTTTTTTCGCCCACGCGGTCGAGACCCAAGACGACATGCGACTGGTGCGTCTCGTGCTCGACGTCGGTTTTCGCATTTGCTGTGGTGAGCTCGACGAGCTCGCCACCGATCCCGACGTCAGTGCCGACGAGCTCCGCGAGCGCTATCTGCAAACCGTCGATCGCAAAACGGCGGTGCTGTTCGGGCTGGCTTGTGAAGCCGGGGCGTCGCTCGCCGGGGCCGGCAAACGTTCGACCTTGCATATCAGCCAGTTCGGGCGTAGTTTCGGACTCGCCTTTCAGATCATGGACGACCTGATGGATTTTGTCCGTCCCGATGCCCATTCGGGCAAGCTGGTGGCGCGTGATCTTCGTCAGGGTCGATTGTCCTTGCCCATCGTCTACGCGCTCGACGAGCTGCCTCGTGAGCACGTGTTGCATCGTCTGGTGCGACGCCAGACGCGGGCCGTGACAACGGAAGAGAAAGAGCAATACGAGGAGGACGTGCGACGTGCCGTCGCCGCGGTGGTCGTCAGCCGCGGTTTCTTGCGCGCCTACTCGGAGGCTCGCGACGCCATCAATCTGGCGTTGCGGAGCCTGGAGCGTTTTCCGGACGTCCCGGAACGACGGGCGCTCGCCGACCTCGCGCGGGAGGTCGTCGACCGAAGCATTCACCGTCCTGACGCCGAGCTGGCTCGTCGGTCGGCTCTCGTCAGTCTTTGACCGTGTGCGATACGCGGTGCGCAGCACGCGGCGTGCGACGTAGGAGGTAGCGATGGCCGGTTCCGACCAACAGATCGTTCAGCAGCTTCTCGACAAGTTCTATCCCAAGCTCAACGACCCCTCGTCGTCGGTCTACCTGCCCAAGATCATCGGCGAGAAATACGATCCCGACAACGTCGGCGATCTGCCGGTGGGCGCCCTGCCTTCGGATCCTGGAGAGAAGGCCGCGAAGCAGATCTGCGCCGCGGTCGCCCCGTTTGGCGAGGCGTATATCCCGACGCCCGGTGTCTCGCCGACGATCGATCTCCAAAACGTCACCATCGCGGGTCTGTCGAATGTCAAGACCGATCGACCGATCGCCGGTGGCCCGGATGGCCGCACGATCACCGCCGAAGTGCAATTCCTCACCCTACCGGCGCCGCTTCCTCAAGCGGTCACCGGTACCGGCAATTTCATCCTCGATCAACAATGCTGTACGACGACCGATGGCACGACATGCAAAAGCGGCGTCTCCAAGCACGATGAGGAAGGCAAGGGCACGTTCAAATTCACCATCAAATCGGGCGCGGCGACCCTGGTGATCAAGATTGCCGATCTTGCTCCCGGTGTCTTGACTCTCAAAGTGAGCTCGGTCGAGTTCAAACCGGTGCTGCCTTTCGAGATCACGGTCGACATCACGACGGCGCCCGAAAAAGCACGTCAAGGCTTCAACAATCTCGCCGAAGGTACGCTCAACACCAATGAAGCCCAAAGCGCCATCATCATGCAGCTGAACAAAAGCCTCAACGATGACAATCGCCTGAGTGGCTTGGGCCAGATTCTCACCGACAAAGCCGACCAGTATCTGCGCGATAACCATCTCTATCCGTTCAACGGTGGCGCGGAGAGTCTTTTCTGAGCCTTGGCTCGACCGCATGTGCTTCTCGTCGGGCTCGGTGGGTACGCGACCGGTTTCGGTCGTGTCCTGCACGAGCTGATCCGCGAGCTCGGTGCCACATTCACGGTCGACCACCTGGCGATCGACGAAGCCGAGGCAGCCGATTGGCTCGCGCCCCGCGCGCTGAGCGAGCGAGTCGATCGCGACCGTCCTCATGTCGTGCTCATGGTGCACGAGCCGTGGGCCTGGCGGTTCTGGCGACCGGCGCTCGAGCGCTGCGACCATCGTCCCAAGTGGTTGTTCTACGCCGCGATCGACCGTCATCAGGCGATCGATGCCAAGCTCGCGACCGAGCTCGGTCATCTCGACGCTTTGATCGTCTACAACCAATTCGGTCAGGACGCGGCCGCCAGCTCGGCCTCCGTGGCGCTGCCACCGGTCCATCGCATTCCCCACGGGGTCGACGTCGAGACCTTTCGCCCGCTGGCCGTTGCCGAAGACGGCACACCCGACCGACAGGCGAGTCGGCTTTGTGCGCGGCGCGATCTCTTCCCACGACTCTTCCCAGATCATGGCGACACGCTCGATGATGCCTTCGTGATCCTCAATGCCAACCGCAATCAGCCCAACAAACGGATCGATTTGACCTGTGAAGCCTTCGCGGGTGTGCTCACGCGACTCGAGCCGGACGAGCCACGACCCTGGCTCTATCTCCACATGTCGAGCCGGCGACGCCGCGACGACGAAGCGGCACTGGTCGATCGTTTGGGAATCCGCGACCGGGTGCTCGCCACCACCCGAGGCGAGCATCATCCCGAGCTCGACGACGATGATCTGTGCCGGCTCTACAACGCCTGTGACGTCGGACTCAACACCTCGGAAGGGGAGGGCTGGGGCCTGATCGCGTTCGAGCACGGCGCGGTGGGCGCGCCTCAGGTTTTGCCTCGACACAGCGCCTGCGCCGAGCTTTGGGAGGGCCACGCGCGGCTCGTCGACACGGCGACCGAGGACACGCTCGAAGGCTATCGACGTCGGGGTCAGACGGTCGATGTCGATGTCGTCGCCGAGGCTCTCCTCGAGCTCTATCGTGACCGGTCGTTACGAGACCGACTCGGTCACCTGGCCTTCACCAACGCTCATCGACCGGAGTATCGCTGGCGGCACATTGCTGACCGGTGGCGTCGGTTGATCGAATCGATTCTCTGATCAGTCGGCGCGAATGGTCTCGGCCGGATCGGTCGCGGTGGCGCGTTGCGCCGGTCCGATGGTGGCGACGAGCGCGCTGAGCACGAGCGCGACCGCCACTGATGCGAATACGACGGGATCGTTCGGCTGCACGTCGAAGAGAAGGTCGGCGAGCCAGGGCCCCGTCGCCAGTGCCAGCAGGCCGCCGCAGACGAGACCGAGCACGACATAGCGGAGCGATTGGCCCGCGACCAGCTTGACCAGATCTCTCGGCACGGCTCCCAATGCGGCACGAATCCCGAGCTCGGTGCGTCGTTGGGCGACATCGAAGGCGAGCACGCTGTAGAGCCCGATCGCGGCGACGAGCAGGGCGAGAGCGCCAAAGGCGACGAACAAATAGGCGCCGGTTTGCCACGGACGAACCAAGCGCTCGACCGGTGCCGACATCGGCGAGACGTCGACATAACGCACCGCGCTCGACAGCTCGGTCACCGTGCGGTGCACCGTCGGAATCAGCTCGTTGGGCCTGTCGGTACGGACGAGGAGCGCCCGCGCATCGACCGACGTCGACGGCAGCGCGATGCCGAGCGCCGCTTCACCGGTGAGCTGACGCACCGAAAGATCCTCGAACACCCCGACGATCCGTCGGCACGGCACCGGGCTCTCGCTCGGTTCCCACGGTTCGATATGCAGACATGCGCCGACCGCCGAGCCTCGTGGCCAGACACGATCGGCGAACGAGCGGCTCACCATGATCACCGGCTCGGCGCCGGTGTGAAACGCCGTGTCGTCGAAGAGACGTCCTTCCGTCGCTCGGATCCCCAACGTTTCGAGAAAACGCTCCGTACCGGCGTAGCGGAAGATCGGCTCGTCGGCGCGAATCGGCACGTCGCGATCGGGGAGACGCAGCTGGCGCGACAGGTAGTTGTTGTAGCCGTGGAGCGGCACGGTTTCGGTGGCGAGCGCGGCGGATTCCACCCCGGGGAGACGACGTACGGTGTCGAGGGCGTTGGTGAAGACCCGTGATCGATCCTCATCGGGGGTACCGGCTCGGTACTCGATCCGAACGAGCAAGGAGCGATCGTGGTCGAAACCGACATCGCTGTGCGCGGCGTGCCACAGGCTCCGTACGAAGAGCCCGGCACCGACCAACAAGACGACCGACAGTGTCGTCTGCGTCACCATCAGGAGACCCCGTAGCGAGGCGCGCCGCCCGGTGGAGCCGTGGCTACGAAGATGCGTCGCGGTGGCTCGGCCCGCCTGTATCGCCGGAAGGATGCTCGCCAACACCGCCGTGACCACACTGGCGAGCGCCACGAACGTCAGCAGACGCGTGGGAGAGATCGCCAGATCGACGTTCGGTAGCAAGAGCGTGCCGATCAGCTCAGCGGTGCCATAGGCGATCCCGAGCGCCGCGATGGCGCCGAGCGCGCTGAGTATCGAGGCTTCGATCAACGATCGACTGATCAGCCTGAAGCGATCGATCCCGAGCGCGACGTGGATCGCCGTGTCTTGCCGGCGCCGCACGCCTCGCGCCAGCAAGAGGTTGGTGACGTTGGCGCAGGCGATGAGCAGCACCATCAGGCTGACTCCCGCCAACCACCAGGCGATCGCCGAGGTGGTCGAACGGTTGGCGCCCCGACCGGCGATGATCGGCGCGGTCGACAGCTGAGGGCGTTGTTGCTCGAGGTAGTTCACCTCGAGATAGCTGCTCTGATACTCGCTCGGCTCGGCGGCGGCCGTCGCCAGGTTGGCGAATCTTCGATGCGCGTTGTGATGCGCGGTGGTCATCTGCACCGAGGCCTGTTGATCGTCGATACCCGGCGCCAGACGCGCGACGGCGCGGATCCACCAGCTGGTGCGTGTCTCGAGCGATCGTCTGCTCCGCTCGTGAACGATCGCGGCACGCAGTGGGAGCCAAACGTCGATGCTTTCGATTTCGGCGCCGGTAAAGCCTCGGGGCGCGACACCGATGATCTCGTATTGCCCTTGGCGGATCGCCAGCACGCGACCGACGACGGCGGGATCGCCGGCGAGCTCCTGCTTCCAGAAACGCTCGCTGATCACCGCCGTGAGCGGGGCGCCCGGGGTGTCGTCGCGCGCGTCGTAGAACCGACCTCGTCGGGGTTGGACACCGAGAGTCGGGAAATACGACGCGGTGGCCAGCTGGATACGAATGCGTCGCGACTCGGCGCCGGTGCCCAGCGTCCACCGTCGGGGTGAGGTGTAGGCGGCCAGGTCGCTGAACGCCGGTAGATCGCGCAGATCCTCGTAGTCCGGAAAGGTGAGCGAGCGCGGATAGTTCGAGGTTTCGGCGCCGGCGCGACGGTTGTAGATCAGTCGCAGCGCATCGGCGTCGCGAACCTGCTCGGGTGGACTCAACAAGATCCGGTCGACGATGCCGAACATGGTGGCGTTGGCGCCCAGACCCAAACCGAGCGTGAGGACGATCGCGAGGGTAAAACCAGGCGCGTGGCTCAGCCCACGCCAGGCAAGCTGGAGGTTGTGACGCAACATGTCGAAGACGAGCAAGCGATCGATTCGGTTGTTGCGTGCGTGACCGATCTTTTCGAGCGTCGCTCGATAGCGATCGACGTCGCCAAAACGTCGTTCCGCCTCGAGCTTCGCCTCGTGCTCGCTCCAGCCACGCTCGACCAGCGCGGCGATCGTTTCTTCGAAGTGGTGAGTGAGCTCGGCATCGAGCTCGGCGCGGATATCGGGGCGGGCGCGAAAGCTCGCGAACGGGTTGCGACGCGCCATCTCAGGCTTCCTGCGCGCGGCGCGCCGCAAAGACCTTGGCCACCGTTTCGACGTAGCTCGTCCAGTTGCGCTCGCTGGTCACGCGATGGGCGCGTCCATCGTTCGTCACGCTGTAGTACTTGGCGCGTCGTCCACGTGGTGACACGCGCCATTCCGCTTCGAGCCAGCCCTTCTTTTCCAGCCGATGGAGGGCGGTGTAGAGCGCGCCATCGTCAATCTCGAGCGCGCCGTCGGTGACCTCGCGCAGCCAGTCGACGACACCATAGCCATGCAGCGAACCACCGCTCAGCGCATTGAGAATCAGCACGTCGAGCGTGCCGCGGATCAGGCTCATGCTGTCTTTCATCGCGGGCTCCTTTACCCTCAAAATCTGAGGTCATGGTATTGACCTCAGATTTTGATGTCAACGGGGCCAGCGTGATTGCCGCCTTGTTTCTAGGCGTTCGCGCTCACTTCTCGGGCGGGTGGCTTTGCCAGATCACGTTGCGGATCAGCCACTTGCCATCGAGCTTGGCGAGATGCATGTAGTCGATGCCCCACGAGGCGACGAGCTTGACGCTCGCCGTCTTGTCGAGCACCTCGTAGATCACGACCTCCTTCGGTGCGTCGGCGGGCACCCGGCCATCGCGGTTGTAGTTGGCGGCCAGCTGGACGAGCTGCGCCTGGGTCATCGGGTACTCGTGGTAGTTGCCCTTGTCGTCACGTCCCCAGCCGATCTTGGCGAGATCGGGATGGACGCTGCGCTCGATCCGTTCGGGGGCGACCTCGTACACGCCCTCGACATAGTCGAGCACCGCCGCGCGCACGGCGTCGACATCGGCCTGATGATCATCGGCCAAGGCCATGGTCGGGATCAGAACGAGCGCCAGGATCAGTGAGCTGGAACGAAACATACGATTGCCTCCTCGGTTGTTCACTCCACGTTACTTCTACCAACGCAGAGGTCGAGCGCGGGTTGCGTTTCGTCCAGCCTGTGGTGGGGCTACGAGCCCGGGTTCATGGCCGCGCCTCCAGCTTGGCGATCTGGATGTTGGCCTTCTTTTTCAGGGCGTCGAGATCATCGGGATCGGCGTCGGTGTCGTTTGCACTCACCGCCAGCACCCGGCGCCACGCGTCGATCGCATCGTCGTCCTGCCCGGCCTCGAAGTAGGCGTCGGCGAGGCTGTCGTAGGCATTGGCGGACGTCGGATACAGCTCGGTGTTGAGCCGGAAGAGCGCGATGGCGGCTTCGTGCTGTCGGGAGCTGAGCATGCGATAGCCGAGACTGTTGATGCGACCCTGCTCGGCGCCTTCTTCACGGTACATGGCGATGGCGCGTTCGATGTCTCCGGCGACCAGCAACTCGCCGGGGAGCATGACGTCGTCGTCGAGTCGAGGTTTCAGATTCTCTTCTCGACCTACTGTGACCACCTCGGTCGCGACGCCATCGCCGTCGACGATGAAGCGGTAGGTGCGGTCGTTGAGCTGGCCGACAAACTCGTGGTCACCACGTGCAATCAGCCACATCGGCTGGTGCACCGATTGACCCCAGGGCGGAAAGGTAGTGTGGGCATAGAGTCGATCGTCACGCAGTGTGATGTTCAGCGCCTGATCGTCGTTGAAACGATAGCGCCCGGCGTAGACCGCGAGATCGTCGACCGGCGCCGGGACGATCGGTTCGGGGAGATAGCTCTTCCAGTCATAGACGTCGGCGATCGCTCGCAGAACCTCGATCATCAAACTCCCGCCGCCATCGGCGTTGGTCATGATCACCGCACCGTCGCCAGTATCGCGGTTGGCGAACAGGTAGCAGCGGAAGCCGTGATTGCCACCACCGTGGTTGAAGAAGACCTGATCGTCCATCTCCCGGAGAAAGAGGCCGAGGCCGGCATCCGAGTCGGTCGGGGTCGGGGTCAACATCTCACCGACCGTCTCCTTGTCGAGCAGCGCATCGGCGTCCCCACGCCAGGATTTCTGAATGGCGATGGCGAAGCGCGCCAGATCGCTCGGTGTGGTCCACAACCCGGCGGCGGCCATTTCGGGATAGGTATGACGCTTGCCGTCGACCGGCTCGCCCGCGAAGCTGTGACCAGCGGTGCTCTCGTCGAGACGCTCAGCGGGTAAAGGCTGCTCATAGGTGCTCTCGGTCATCCCGACCGGTGTGAGCACGACGTCGTTCATCAGCTCGGGGAACGGTTTGTCGAAGAGATCCATCAACGCCACCTGGGCGATCGTGCTGCCGCCACCGGAGTAGCGATAGCGCTCACCCGGCGCGATGTCGACACGGACTGCGTCGGTATTCGCCGGGGTCTCACCGTCGAGCACCTGGTAGACGGTTGGCACCTCGGCGTCGGCGGCATAGCCGGGAAAGCCGTGAACCGTGGTGCCGCCGCTATGGCTGAGCAGATGCCGGAGGGTGACCGGGGTGACACGGGTCAGCTCGTTCTCGGGCAGCTGCCAGCTTTTCAGCGAGTCGTTGATCGGTGTGTCGAGGGCGAGCTCGCCGGCTGCAACCTGGAGCAGCGCGGCGGTCGCCATCACCGGTTTCGAGATCGACGCGGCTTGAAAAAGCGTCTCGGTGGTGACCGGGCGGCCCGTTTCCGCGTCGGCGACTCCGTAACCCTTCGCCCACACCAGCTCGAAATCATCGATCACCGCGATACTGATCCCGGGCACATTGTGCACGGCCATACGCTCCTCGAGCGTCCACCCTGGCTCGTCAACGACCCGCACGGCCGGGAGCAAACCGTTTTCCACCGAGGCGATTTCGGGTATGGCGACCGCGGGCGGATCGTCGACCCGATCGACCTCCGCGCATCCCGAGAAAGCGAGAACGAGAATGAGAGCAAGATACATCCGTGCCACGGTTCGTCTCCAAGTCGTTTGTGAGTCCTGACACCCTATGTACGCTCCGCGGTAGCCAGTCGTTCCCGCGAGATCGCATTTCTCACCAAACGTCGTAGCGGGCTGGTGAGACCATGCGGGCCAACGTCACATGAGGCCGATTCGTTGACAGGTTTTCGCCGCGTCGGTAGGTTCGGCCCACATCGACAAACAGGCGGATCGGGGTGAGGAGACGAGCATGTGGTTTTACGCTGAGGGCAGAGAACGAAAAGGACCGGTGGAGCGCGCGGTGCTCGACGAGTTGGCGAGCACGGGGCGGATCGAGCCCGATACCTTGGTGTGGACCCAAGGGATGAACCAATGGCAACAGGCCTCGGTGGCGATCCCGGACATGGTTTTCATGCCGAAGACTGTGCCGGCGGAGCCACCCGCGGCGGGGCCGCCCCCGGCGGGGCCGCCACCGGCCGCGCCTCCGCCGCCTACGCCCGTGCAGGTAGC
>JBCDBH010000053.1:0-21810 GCA_039184055.1 Acidobacteriota bacterium | reverse complement strand
GCGACGTCCGGTCGCTTGGCGGTGCCGTCGGGCTCGAGCCACCACGCCGCTTCGAACATCGCCTCGAGCGCGCTCTGGATGGCTTGCTCGGCTTGGGCGGTCGGCAGGTCACGCACTTCGATTTGGGCGGTGCCGGCGAAGAGCGGCATCGACAGACGGACGGGCTCGGCGCTCACTGGGAGAGCGAGCGGGGCGAGTAGAAGCAGGGCGAGCACGTTCCTCATCGTGGCTCCCATCCTATCCGGCCTCACCCGACGGTCCCCAGCTCGGGGCGGCAGGCAGGTCGACGGCGCCCGGCATGAGCTCGCCGGTGGCGACGATCCGCGCTTCCCCCCGGATGACGATCGCTTGGCCGGGTTCGAGCTCGACGTGCAGGCTGGCGCCGCCTGCGGTGTCGATCCGCAACGGGCTGGCGAGTCGGCCGGTGTGCTGGCCGACCACGGCGGTGGCGACGGCGCCCGAGCCACAGGCCAGCGTCTCGGCTTCGACGCCACGTTCGAAGGTCCGTAGCTCGACGTGATGGGCATCCACCACGTGCGCGAAGTCGACGTTGACGCCGGCGGGTGCGAAATGACGGTGATGACGGAGACGGGCGCCGAGTCGTGCCACCGGGGTGGCGGCCAGATCCTCGACCCAGACCACCGCGTGGGGCACGCCGACCGAGCAGAAGAAACCGGTGGCCTCGTCTGTTGTGAACGGCGTCACCTCGATGTGCTCGAAAGGCAAGACGAGCCGGATCCGATCGTCTTCGTCGTAGGCATCGATCCGGCCGGAAGCGGTGTCGAGGTCGAGTCGGCTTTGTGCCCAATCGAGATGGAAGGCGAGCCGGGCGGCGCACCGACTGCCGTTGACGCACAGCTCGCTTTCGCTGCCGTCAGCGTTGAGGTGCACCATGCGTGCGCCTGTCGGTTGGCGAGAGAGCAGGATGATGCCGTCGGCGCCCAGCGACATGCCACGTCTGCACCAGGCACGCACGGTGCTCGGCGACGGTGGTGCTTCGGGCTCGACGAGGACGATGAAATCGTTGCCCGCCCCGGACATTTTGAAGAAAGGTACGGGGCGGGTCATCTCGATGAGGCTCAGCGAACGGTGGCGGCAACCGGCGCGGACATGGCGCTCTCGTTGCCGTTTTGGTCCACCACCTGGATACGGTATTCGAAGCGGAAGCCGCTCGACAGCCCGCTGTCGACGTATTCGGTGGCGGTGACCAAGTCGGTGGTGAGCGCGGTGAAGTCGCGTCCGGGCTCGCGACGGTAGATCCGGTAGCCGGCGACGTCGTCGGCCCGGCTGGCGTCCCAGCGCAATCGCACCTGTTCCTGGTCGGGGAGGGCGACGAAGTTCTGCGGCAGCGGTGGCGCGAAGCGATCGATGTACTCGATCTCGCGCTCCCCGGCGGCGTCGCTGTAGATCACCGGGCGGGTCGACGCGGCGGCGCGCACCGTGTAGATGTAGCGCTGATCGAAACGCGCCCGACGATCGACGAACGAGCGCTCGCTACCGTCCACCCGACGGAGCGGCTCGTCATAGCCACTCACCTGCGCTTGGCGTCGGAAGATGTCGAACGCCTCGGGATCCTCGCCTTGCACATCCCACTTCACCACGACACCTTCGGCGCTCGCTTCGAGCTCGGTGAGTCGGGGTGGCCGCGGCGGCTCGAGCGGCACGATGGTGACGATATTCGAGCGTTGCGAGGTTTCCGGGCCCTTGGTGGTGCGCACCGCGAAGGCCTGGGCGAGCTGCGGCTCGGGAAGCGGATCGGCGAGCGGCAGACGGATCTGGATCCGGTCACCGACGATCGCCGCGCCCAGCTCGGCGCCACGCAAGACCAAGAGCACCTCGGAACCGGCGTCGAATTGACCCGCGTCGACCGCGATCGGCGCCGGTTGCTGCGGCGCTTCACCCTCTTCCGCCGGTGGCGGCTCGAGCTGCTCGGGATCGATTTCGCGATCGAAGGTGAGCAGCTCGACGGCGTCGATGCCACCGAGCGCGGCGCCGCTTTGCGTCGTGCTCGGGTAGGCGAGATCGAGCAGGATGATCGAGCCCTGCTGCTGAATGCTCAGGTCGGTGACCGCCTTGGGTACGTTGCGGAGCGGCGGCAAGGGTGGCCCTTTCTTGCCGCACGCGGCGACGAGGGGCAAGAGAAGCAGGCCGATGGCCAGGAGGGTCTGACCGTGGCGGCGGCGCGGCGTGGGATTCGCGTCAGAGCACATAGCGACTGAGATCCTCGTCTTTGACGATGTCGGCGAGCGCCGAGCGTACGTATTGAGCGTCGATATCGACGGTGACGTTGGTCATGTCGGGCGCCTCGAAGGACACTTCCTCGAGCAACCGTTCCATCAACGTGGCGAGCCGGCGCGCGCCGATGTTTTCGGTCTGTGCGTTGACCTCGACGGCGAGCTCGGCGATTTCCTCGACCGCGTCGTCCGCGAAGCGCACCGCCACCTGCTCGGTCTCGAGCAAGGCGGTGTATTGCTTGGTGAGCGACGCCTCGGGCTCGGTCAGGATACGCCGCATGTCGTCTTTCGACAGCGCGTCGAGCTCGACCCGGATGGGGAAGCGCCCCTGGAGCTCCGGAATCAAATCGGACGGCTTCGAGACGTGAAAGGCGCCTGCCGCGAAGAAGAGCACGTGGTCGGTACGCACCATACCGTGTTTGGTGGTCACCGTGGTGCCTTCGACGATCGGCAAGAGGTCGCGCTGCACGCCTTCACGCGAGATGTCCGGGCCACGGCCGCCCTCACGCCCGGCGACTTTGTCGATCTCGTCGAGAAAAATCATCCCGCCCTGCTCGACCCGGCGTTTGGCTTCTTGGGCCAGGGGCTGCTGGTTGAGCAGCCGCTCGGCGGCCTGTTGCTCGAGAATCTCGCGCGCCTCGGCGACGGTCACCTGCTGGCGTTGTCGCGACGGGCCGAAGAGACTGGGCACGACGTCTTTGAGATTGATGCCGACTTCTTCGATGCCGCCTTGGGGGGTGAACATTTCCAGGCTCGGAAAGCGGTTCTCGTCGATTTCGATCTCGACTTTGCGTTCGTCGAGCTCGCCGTTGCGCAGCTTCTCGCGGAAACGCTCGCGGATCGGCGACGGCGGTTGCGGCTCGTCGTCTTCGTCGTCGAGCATGCCGAAACCGGTGCTCGGGCTCGCCGGAATGAGCAGCGACAAGAGCTTTTCCTCGGCCTCGGCGATGGCGTCGGCTTTCACCGCGCGTCGCTTCTCCTCTTTGACCATGGCGATGGCGATCTCCATCAGATCGCGCACCATCGACTCGACGTCGCGCCCGACGTAGCCGACCTCGGTGAATTTGCTCGCCTCGACCTTGAGAAAAGGCGCCCGCGCCAGCTTGGCCAAGCGCCGGGCGATCTCGGTTTTGCCGACACCGGTCGGACCGATCATGAGGATGTTCTTGGGCAGGATTTCTTCGGCCATCGGACCGCTGATCTGCTGCCGGCGCCAGCGGTTGCGCAAGGCGATGGCCACGGCGCGTTTGGCGGCGCGCTGGCCAACGACATATTTATCGAGCTCGGCGACGATCTGGCGTGGCGTGAGCTCCTCGAGTGACGGCGCCTGGGTGGCCGTCTGGGCACTCGATTCGACGGTCATAGTTCCTCGATGGTGAGTCGATCGTTGGTATAGATACAGATATCGGCGGCGATCGCCATCGCCGATTCGGCCACCTGACGCGCATCGAGCTCGGTGTGGGCGAGCAGAGCGCGCGCCGCGGCGAGCGCGAAGTTGGCGCCCGAGCCGATCGCCAGCACCCCTTCGTCGTCGGGCTGCATCAGATCGCCGGTACCCGAGATCAGAAACGACTGGCGTTTGTCGGCGACGATCATCATGGCCTGGAGCTGACGCAGCACGCGATCGGTGCGCCAGTCCTTCGCCAGCTCGATCACCGCTCGCTCCAGATTGCCTTGATATTCATCGAGCTTGGCGTCGAAGCGGGTGACCAGGGCGAGACCGTCGGCGGCGCCACCGGCGAAGCCGACCAGCACGTCGCCGTGCTCGCCACGTTGTTTCGAGCCGAGTCGTTTGACTTTGTTCGCGGTCTGTTTGATGACCGTATCGGAAAGCGTGACTTGTCCATCGCTGGCCATCACCGTTTTGTCGTCGTGACGGACCAGCAGGACGGTTGTCGCATGCAGTGCGTTCATGAGCCGAGGAGCATATCAGGGCGGCTGTGGCTCGCGGTCCGGTGGTTCGGCGGTTCGGCGCCGGCTAATCGCGCGGCTTCGACTCCCCTGGTTTCGCTGCGCGACGGGCGCGCGGGTGGGCGTCGCGATAAACCTGCATCATGCGTTCCACATCGACATGGGTGTAGCGCTCGGTGGTGGCCAGCGAGCTGTGGCCGAGCAGCTCCTGGATCGTACGCAGGTCGGCGCCTTCCTCAAGCAGATGGGTGGCGAAGGTGTGACGCAAGGCATGCGGGTGCGCGCCGGCGTCGATCCCTGCGGCATCGGCGGCTTCGTCGACCAGCGTGCGGACGCTGCGGTCGCCGAGACGCCGGCCACGGATACCCAAAAAGACCGCATCGCTATCGAGATCATCGGCGGCGACGCTCGGCCACGCTTGCCGCCAGGCGAGCAGCGCCTGACGCGCCGGCCGGCCGAAGGGCACCATACGTTCCTTGTTGCCTTTACCGATCACCCGCAGCACGCGCGCGTCGAGATCGAGATCGGTCCAATCGAGCGACACCACCTCGCTGACCCGCAGGCCGGTGGCGTAGAGCAGCTCGAGAATGGCGCGATCGCGTTTGACGATCCGGTCGTCTTCGTGGCTGTCGGCTTCGATCAGATCTTCGATCTCGCCGGGACGGAGGTGTCGGGGCAAGCGCTTGTCGCGTTTCGGAGTCGGCACGCCACGCGCGGGGTTGTGGCTGGCGCGCCGATGCCGCACCGCCCAGCGGAACAGGCTCCGCACCGCCGACAGAGCGCGCGCCTGGCTGGCGCGTGCCAATCCCCGGTGATGGAGATGGGCGACAAAGGCGCGAATCGCCGCCGGCTCGACGTCGTCGGGCTCGAGCGCGTCACGTTCGTAGTAGCTGTCGAGAAACTCGGCGAGCTCGGCGAGCTCACGACGGTAGGCGCGCAGGGTATCCGGTGAGGCGTCACGCCCCAGCTCGAGATCTTCGAGATAGTCGTCGATCAGCCGGCGCACCGGGCTCACGAGGCGACCGCCACGTCCTCGAGCTCGGGCAGCGGTTCGTGACGCACGAAACGACCGACCCCACCCAAAGACGTGGTGTTGCACCACGCATCGAGCGCTTCGTGGGCGCGGGCGGCGTAGCGGGCGCGCCGCACCCGGCGTTTGACCCTGCCGGGCAGCTCGGGGAAGAGGCCGTAGTTGATGTTGGCGGGCTGAAAGTGCTTCGCCGTCGAGGCGGTGAGATGCCGCGCCAACGCACCGAGCGCGCACTTGATCGGTAGATCGCCGGACTTGGTGGGATTGCCCGTGCCCGAGCGTTCGAGCGCCGTGTAGAGGGCGATCGCCAAGCCGGTGGCGGCCGATTCGAGATAGCCCTCGACCCCGGTGATTTGGCCACCGAGCCGCACCCGTGGCTCGACTTTGAGTCGATAACGCGTGTCGAGATGGCTCGGCGCGTTGATGAAGGTGTTGCGATGCACCTGGCCGAGACGGACGAACCGCGCCGACTCGAGCCCCGGCAGCATGCGAAAGACCCGCTTCTGCTCACCCCAGGTCATCCGCGATTGAAAGCCCACCAGGTTGAAATGGCTCTTCGCCAGATTCTCCTGGCGGAGCTGGACCACCGCATAGGGGCGGTGGCCTTCCGGGGTGCGTAGACCGACCGGTTTCATCGGTCCATAGCGCAGGGTGTCGACGCCACGTCGGGCGAGCTCTTCGATCGGCAAACAGCCTTCGAAGAGGAATTTCTCGAAGTCTTTGAGCGGCACCACGTCGGCGTCGAGAATCGCCTGGTGAAAGGCGAGGTAGTCGTCTTTTTCCAGCGGCACGTTGAGATAGTCGTCGCCGTCGCCCTTGTCCCACCGCGAGGCGGCGAAGAGCACGTCCATATCGAGCGACTCGGCTTCGACCACCGGTGCGATGGCGTCATAGAAGTAGAGGTACTCGTCACCGATCAGCCCGAGCAAAATCTCCGACATCGCCTCCGAGGTCAGCGGCCCGGTGGCGATCACCACGTCGCCTTCGGGCAGCTCGGTGACCTCCTCACGACGCAGCTCGATGCCCGGATGGCTTTCGATGGTGCCGGTGATCGTGGCGGCGAAGCGTTCACGATCGACCGCCAGCGCGGCGCCCGCGGGGACGGCGGCGTCGCGGGCGGCGCCGATGATCAGCGAGCCGAAGCGTTCCATTTCCCGTTTGAGCAAACCGGCGGCGTGAAACGGATCGTCGCTCCGTAGGGAGTTCGAGCACACCAGCTCGGCGAGGTCGCCGGTTTTGTGCGCCGGGGTCGAGCGCACCGGGCGCATCTCGTGGAGGATCACCGGGATGCCCCGCTCGGCGAGCTGGTAGGCACATTCACAGCCGGCCAGGCCGGCGCCGATGATGTGGACCGGGCGGTTCGAATCAGTCGCGTTCACGCTGTCTCCGTTGCATTCGGTGGCGTTCATGGGCTCGCGGGGAGCCGCGACCACGACGCCGTGGGCAGTATACGTCGTCAATTTCGCGGTCGGATGGCGACGAAGCGTGGACCGGGAAGACGCTTGATTCGACTGAGCAGCTCGAGCTCGAGCAAGGCGGCGAGCACGCGATCGATCGAGACGTCGAGTGCGGTGGCGATCGTCTCGGCGTCGACCGGATCCGGGCGGTCGAGGAGCCACGTGGCGATGCGCGCCGGCACGCCGCGTGCGGTCGTCTCGACCGCGCTGTCGATCGGGATCGGTGGCGTCGTCAGCCGATCACGCGTCGTCATGGGCAGACAGTCGAGCAGATCGTCGACGTGACGGATGGGCACCGCGCCATCGGCGATCAGATCGTTCGGGCCGGCGGCGAGCGGATCGTCGATTCGTCCGGGCACGGCGTAGACGTCGCGACCCAGGTCGAGTGCGCGGCCGGCGGTGATCAACGAGCCCGAGCGTCGGCTCGCCTGAATCACCAAGGTGCCATGACCGAGCGCGGCGATGATGCGGTTGCGTACCGGGAAATGCCACGCCCGTGGCTCGACGCCGATCGGAAACTCGCTGATCAAGGCGCCACGGTTGGCGATCCGTTCGGCCAATGCCCGGCTCCGACGCGGGTAGTCGATGTCGATGCCACAGCCGAGCACCGCGACGGTGTGGCCGGTGGCCGCCGCGGCGTCGTGGGCGGTGGCGTCGATGCCACGGGCGAATCCCGACACCACGACGATCCCGAGCGCGGCGAGGTCCGTGGCGAGACGATGGGCGGTGGCGCGACCGTAGGCGTTCATTCGCCGCGCGCCGACGATCGCCACCGCCGGGCGCTCGGCGTCGGGAAGCTCGCCCCGCACCACCAGAAGAGGTGGTGGCACGGCGAGCGTGGCGAGCGCGGCGGGCCAATCGGGATCGCCCGCCACCACCAGACGGGCGTCGTGCCGGGCGGCGCGTGCTCGCGCCGTCGCGGCGTCGCGATCGGCGGTGTGACGGAGGGCGAAGGCACGGGCGAGCGAGGTCTCGGGCACGCCGAGCTCGGTCGCCAGGGCGGCGCTCGGTGAGGTGCGGTCGAGCCAGCGATCGAGACTCCACGCCAGCCGATAGGCGACGGCGCGGGGCAGCGTGTCGGTGGTGGTGAGCGCGATGGTGAGATCGCGGTGGAGGGCGGGGGCGAGGTTGTCGTTCATATCGATTCATCACGTCGGGCGCGGGTGAATCGGACAGACGATGGCGAAATCGAAGCGCTCGTGGCTTCCCGACCCGGGGGCGAACGGCGGCGCGGCGAGGGTGGACGGCGGAAACCCGGGCGGTCGGCACGAGTTTCGCTGTATATACTTTGTCCAGACAGTGTCCCTCGAAGCCGGGCGTAGCCTCGACAACCACGCATCTTTCGAGAGTGTGGTGGCCAGCGGAATCCAACGTCGGCTCCGACGACGTAGTCTTGGCATACCGAGTATTGGCTCGGTACGTCGTATCTGAATCGCCCTCGGGGCTTTTTTCGTACGTCTTTCGTGCTCCAGAAGGGGCATGAAAGACAGTTTCGATGTTTGTTCGACCAAGGAGCCTGAAAATCGTGCCCACGCTCCGTCGCAAGATGTCTCTTTCCTTCTCGGCGCTCGCTGCCGTGGCCATGCTCGCTCTGTTGCTCGGCGGCTGTGGCTCGAGTGGCAACGGTTCGGGCGACAACCGTTCTGCCGCGGCCTTCACGCCGACCACCGCCGAGCAACAACTCGATTTCGGCACCAAGATGGCGCGCCGAGGGTTGTGGAGCGAAGCGCTCTTCCGGTTCCGTCAGGCCGAGCGTTTGCGTGGGCCCGACGCCCGAATTCTCAACAACATCGCGGTGGCGCACGAAGCTCTCGGACAATTCGACGAGGCGCTCGAGGCGTATCAGAAGGCGGTCGAAAAGGCGCCGGGCAACCCCGAGCTACGGCGGAACTACACCCGCTTCGTCGAGTTCTACCGCAACTTCCGTCCGCAGCCGACCGAGCCCGAGGCCGACTCGTGACGAGGACGGCACCGACCTCGGTAGTGGACACCGCGCGCGCCCGTGCCGCGCGCGCCCATCCTTCAAGGAGCCTGCCCATGAATGCTCGTACCCCCGTGACGCTCCTGCTCGCCATGGCCATCCTGATCACCACGCCCGGTCTGCTCCAGGCTCGCACCGTCGAGGTCGGGCTCGAGCTGCCGGTACGGGCTCGTCTCGAGCTCGAGGATCGGCGCACCGTGGCGGTCTTTCCCTTCATCATGGTGACCCAAGAAGGTGAGACGCAGCTGCCCGGTCGCGATCTCGACGTCCAGGAAGAATTCGAGCGCTACATGGTCAAGCTGCTCCGTCGGCAGACCGATCTGAAGGTGATCGAGACCGGGCCGATCGACTACCCGACCTACGATCTGCTCGCGCTCGCCGAAGAACGTGATTTCTGGAGCATGGTGGGGCAGCGGATGCAGACCGACCTGATCCTCTCCGGAAGTCTCGATTTCGACATCCAGGATCGCAGTGGCTACCGCACCGAGACCTACACCTCACCCTTCGACGGCCGGCAGTATCCGCGTCAGGTCTTGGTGGAGGAGACCGGTTTCGAATTCGACATCGTCATGCAGGTCTACGACGGCATGACCGGTGAGCTGCTCTACGACGACAACTTCAAGGACTTCAAGCAATACGAGGGCGAGTCGGCCGACCCGCTGGCCGGCATGTTCCAGAACCTCTACGCTCTCGAGGACCGCATCGCCGGCATCTTCACGCAGAAGGCGGTGCAGGCAACACGTGTTCTCTTCATCAACTGATCGCGTGTCGACCGAGCCATGAACCAGGAGGAAGAAGCCTTGCACCGCCCCGTTCTTTCCCGACTTTCCCGTTTCGCCACTGTCGGTCTGACCGTCTTCTTGGCCTGCTTGCTCGGCGCCACGGCGGCCTCTGGTCAGTATTTCGGCAAGAACCGCGTCCAGTATCGTGACTTCGAGTGGAAGATCTACCACTCGCCCCACTTCGACGTGTACTACTACGAGGACGCGGAACATCTCCTCGAGAACACCGTGTCGCTGGCGGAGAGCGCGTACGACGAGCTATCGCGCATGCTCGACTATCAGATCGACGAGCCGACGCCGCTGATCGTCTACGCCACCCATTCGGCCTTCTTGCAGAACAACATCATTCTGAACGGTATCCCCGAGGGCGCCCAGGCGTTCGCCACGCCGAGCCAGTTCCGTATGGTGATGCCGCTCGATCTGTCGGATCGCGACCTGCTGGCGCTGATCAAGCACGAGCTCACCCACATCTTTCAGTACCACATCCTCTTTCGAGGCCGGGTCGGCGCTCGCCTGCGCGGTGGGCCCCCGCTCTGGTTCATGGAAGGCATGGCGAGCTACATCGGTGACGACGAGAGCCCTTCGGAGAAGAAATTCATCCGCGATCTGGTGGTCAACGACAACATTCCGTCGGTGACCAACCCGTTCCGTGGTTATCTGGCCTATCGCTTCGGTCACGCGGTGTTCGATTTCATCGAAGAACGCTGGGGCAAAGATGGTGTGGTCGATTTCATCTACGAGATGCGCAACTCCGTCGGCTTCCGAGTCGGGCCCGCGCTCGAGCGAACGTTCCGGCTCGACGCGGAGGATTTCGATGCCGAGCTCCGGCGCTGGCTGCGGCAGAGATACCTCGCCGAGCTACTCGCCACCGGTGAGCCGGGAGATTTCGGTCGCCGCTTCCGGTTGGGGGATCGTCCACTCGATACCTGGGAGTTCTCCCCCGAGGCCGCGCCATCGGGTGATCTGGTGGCGGCGGTGACCACCGATCGCGGCATGATCGACGTGTCGATCTTCGATGCCGAGAGCCGGACGCGGATTCGCAACCTCACCCCGGGCTTCGACAAACAGGTGCAGTCGTTGTCGACCACCAACGAATCCGAGGCGGGTGGCGATTTGGCGTTCTCGCCCGATGGCAACACCCTCGCCATGTTCGCGCGTCGCGAAGCGACCCGCTCGCTGGTGTTGATCGACGTTCTCGACGGTGGCCTCACCCAGATCATCGACATGGATCTCGAGCAGCAAACCTCACCGGCGTGGAGCCCGGAGGGTGATCGCATCGCCTTCCAGGGCAATCTCAATGGCTACTACGACATCTACGAGATCGATCTCGCTACCCTCGAGATCAGCAATCTCACCAACGACGAACGTTTCGACGGGTCGCCCGAGTACTCGCCCGACGGTCGATGGCTGGCTTATTCGACGACGGTCGATCGGCACGATCACATCTTCCGACTCGATCGCAACGATCCGAGTCAGCGCTTCGCGGTCACCTGGGGTGAGCACAACAACTACGAGCCGGCCTATTCGCCGGACTCGCAGCGGCTGTACTTCACCTCGGATCGAGGCGGCGTCGACAACATCTACTCGATCGATTTCTCGAACGCCACCTTGACGCAATTCACCGATGCGGTGACCGCGGCCGATCGGCCGGCGGTGTTGCCGTTGCCGGGTGGTGGTGAGCGGCTCGTGTACACGGGCTTCTGGAAGGGTCGCTACGACCTCTACGTGCGTGACGTCGAAGAACCGGTGTCGCCGCCCGCGCCGTACGAGCTTCCCGAAGGGCCGCTCGATCTCGCCGCGGTTCCGGACTTCGAGCCCGATATCGAGGTGACCATCGATCCGGCCAACGAAGAACCCTACGGTGGCTTCAACTTCTTCCTCGAAGACGCGGTCACCGCGGTCGGTGTCGACACCGATCAGATCTTCGTCGGCTACTTGTTCCTCACCTGGTCGGACTACCTCGGCGATCGGCGGATCTTCGGGCGTCTCGGCGCGGTCGACACCTTCTCCGATTTCAACTTCACCTACGGCGATTTCCGCAATCGCTGGCAGTGGACGGCGAGTCTCTTCGACACGCGCTTCTACGGCTTCTTCCTACGGGAGAACTCGGACGGCAATCTCGAAGAGGTGCGTGAGGATCTCTACACCCTCACCGGGATCGAAGGGCGGGCCATCTATCCGTTCAATCGCGCCAATCGGGTCGAGTTCTCACTCGGTTACAACCTCCGCGAGTACAACGGTTTCCTCACCGAGAACGACGCTCAGGGCAACCAGGTCGTGGTGATCTCGCCACGTGAGGACGACTACGCCGAAGCCGGCGTCACCTTCGTGCACGACACGGCGCTCTACCAACCGTGGGGCCCGGTGACCGGCACCCTGTTCCGCGTCGGCGCGAGCTACGCCTTGGGAGGCGATGAAGGCGGTGCGTTGTTCAACGACTACTTCATCGACGCGCGGAAATACTTCGCCCTGACCCGGACGGTGAATCTCGCCTTCCGACTACGCGGCAATTTCTCCGAAGGTGATTTCCCGAACGTCAGCTATGTCGGTGGCTTCGACACCATCCGTGGTTTCCGGCGCAACGAGTTCGCGGGCTTCAACACCGCGCATTTCAACGCCGAACTGCGTTTCCCGCTGATCAACCAGGTCCAATTCCCGTTCTTCGGACTGTCGAACATCCGGGGTAACGTCTTCTTCGACCTGGGCGCCGCGTGGTTCCCGGACGTCGGCGACTTCAACCTCTACGACGATGATCTCGACCAGCTCGACGACGGTTTGGCCTCGTACGGTTGGGGTCTGTCGGTCAACTTCCTCGGGCTCCAGCTCAACTGGGACTTCGCCAAGGTGACCGATTTCGGCGACAACTCGGACGACGATTTCCAGACCTACTTCTGGATCGGAACGCGCTTCTAAGCGCGCGCCCATCACCGTCCGGACGGTGCCGATTCGGCCCCGCCGCCGCTTTCCGATATGCTCGCGCGACCGGTAAGCGGCCGGTGGGGCCGTTGTCTTTGGGTAGGAAGGGGCGACCCTCCGCCGAATCGGTGTACGTACAGGGATAGAATCCTGTAACTTTCCCTATTGAATGCCATGAAGATCGAGGTTTTGGGCAGCTACGGCGGTGAGAGTCTGGGGCATCGGATGACCTGTCTCTTGATCAACGACCGCATCGCCCTCGATGCCGGCTCGTTATCGCAGGCGCTGCCGATCGAGCGTCAAGTCGACGTGCACTCCATCGTGCTCAGCCACTCGCACATGGATCACACCAGCGCGCTGCCCTTCTTCGTCGAAAACGTCTTCAGTCGCACCGGACGCAAGACCGACATCTACACCAGCTCGGCGACCAGTTACGCGATCCGTCGTTTCCTCTTCAACGACGCCACCTGGCCCGATTTCACCCGTCTGCCCAACCACCTCTTGCCGGCGGTGAGCTTTCACGAGATCGAAGACAACGTGCCCTTCGAGCTCGATGGCGTGCGCTTCACGCCGTTCCCGGTCGATCACCTGATCCCCACCCACGGCTTTTTGATCCAGCAGGGTGGCTCGTCGGTCTTGTGGTCGAGTGATACCGGACCGACCCAGCGACTGTGGGAGCTCGCCAACGAGGTGCGGGGTCTCAAGGCGGTGTGTGTCGACGTCAGCTTCAACAACGATCTGCAATCGATCGCCGACGTCTCGTACCACCTGACGCCGCGAACGCTCGAGCGCGAGATCGCCACCAAGCTCGAACGCCGCGTGCCGATCTTGCTCCACCATCTCAAGCCGCCCTGTATCGACGCCATCCGCGCCGAAATCGCGGCCCTCGACAACCCTGACATCGACTACCTCGAACAAGGCAAGGTCTACCACTTTTGAGCGATCCAGCGATGCGTCTGGCGGTGCTCGGCTCGGGTAGCAGCGGCAATGCGCTCGTCGTCGCGTCGGGCGCTCATCGTCTGCTGGTCGACGCTGGCTTCTCGTGTCGCATGCTTGAGAAACGTCTGGCGATCCTCGGTGAAGATGCCGCCGATCTCGACGCGGTCTTGCTCACCCACGAGCACGGCGATCACGTGCGTGGCGCGCGTCGGTTGATGACCCGTCACGGCATGCCGGTGCACGGTACCGCCGGCACCCTCGACGCCTGTGGGCTGTCGCCAGCGGCGCTCGCCAGCGCGGCACCGGCCGCCGCGGGTCAGATGTCCCACGTGGTGCGTTCGGGTGAGCCGTTCGAGGTACCCGGTTTCCGCGTCGAAGCCTTCGCCATTCCGCACGACGCACGCGAGCCGGTGGGCTATGTGATCGAAGACGAAGCCGGAACGCGGCTCGGGGTCGCCGCCGATCTCGGTACCCGTAGTCGTCTGGCATGGGCTCGTTTGGCCCGCGTCGACGCGTTGGTACTCGAGACCAATCACGATTTGCAGATGCTGCGTGCTGGGCCGTATCCGTGGCATCTCAAACAGCGGGTCGCCGGGCGACACGGCCACCTGTCGAATCGCGAGGCGGCGCTCGGTCTTCGTGAGCTGGTTTCCGACCGATTACGCTTGGTAGTCGCGTATCATCTGTCGCGAACCAACAACATGCCGGCATTGGTGGCACAAATGCTCGGCGAAGTGCTCGATCGGGAGGGAAGCAGTGCCGAGGTGGTGCTGACCCGACAAGACGAACCTACACCGTGGCTCGAGGTGACTCAGTGAGCGACACGACGTTTCGAGGATGGGTAAGCGTGATGCCGCGCCGCGAGGTGCTCGACCCGGCGGGCAAAACGATCGCCGAGGCGTTGGCCCGGCTGGGATTCGAAGACGTTTCGGCGGTGCGCGCCGGCAAACGTCTCGAGGTGGTGGTGCGGGCGGCCGACGAAGCCGCGGCGCGCACCGCGCTCGAAGAGATGTGCGACCGCCTGCTCGCCAATCCCGTGGTCGAGGATTGGAGCATCGATTCGCTCGAGGCCGAGGAGGTGGAGGCGCCGTCATGAAGGCTGGCGTCGTGGTCTTTCCCGGTTCGAATTGCGATCACGACTGCTACCACGTGCTCAAGCACGTGCTCGGTTGTGACACCGTCTTCCTCTGGCACGACGGCACCGATCTCGATGGCTGCGATCTGATCCTCCTACCCGGTGGCTTCGCCTACGGTGACTACCTACGCGCCGGCGCGATGGCTGCGCACGCGTCGATCATGACCGAGGTACGACGCCACGCCGAACGCGGTGGCCTGGTGCTCGGGATCTGCAACGGTTTCCAGATGCTCACCGAGGCCGGGATGTTGCCCGGCGCGCTGTGTCGCAACGCCGCGCAGCGCTTCTTGTGTCAAGACGTCTACCTGCGGGTCGAACGTGACGACACCCCCTACACTCACGGTTACGAGCAGGGGCAGGTGCTCCGTATGCCCATCTCTCACGCCGAAGGTCGCTACGACGCTCCGGCGGAGATCATCGACGACTTGGAAAACGAGGGTCGGGTGGTGTTTCGCTACGTCGATGCGAGCGGCGCGGTCACCGAGGCGGGCAATCCGAACGGCTCGAAAGGGTCGATCGCCGGGATCATCAACCCGGCGGGCAACGTGCTCGGTATGATGCCGCATCCTGATCGTTGCGCCGAAGCGATCCTCGGTGGCGACGACGGTCTGGCCTTGTTCACGGCGGCGATCGAGCACGGCGTGCAGCAAATGGGAGCCTCGTGATGGCGGACGATACGGCGCGACACGAACCTCCACGCCCGGTGGCGGGCGATCCACCGATCTCGGTCGACGTGGCGCGTGAGCTCGGGATGAACGAGGAGGAATACGACCGGATCCGCGAGGTGCTCGGTCGCGTGCCGACCTACACCGAGCTCGGCATCACCTCGGCGATGTACTCGGAGCACTGCTCGTACAAATCGTCGAAGGTCTACCTCGATCAATTTCCCACCGAAGGCGAGCACGTCCTACAAGGACCCGGTGAAAACGCCGGGATCGTCGATGTCGGTCACGGATGGGTCGCGGTCTTCAAGATCGAGAGCCACAACCACCCGAGCTATATCGAGCCCTACCAGGGCGCCGCCACCGGTGTCGGTGGCATCTTGCGCGACGTCTTCACCATGGGCGCGCGTCCGGTGGCCTGTATGAACGCCTTGCGCTTCGGCTCCGCCGATGCCCCTCGGATGCGGCATCTGGTCGACGGCGTGGTGCGCGGGATCGGCGACTACGGCAATTGCGTCGGCATTCCGAACGTCGGTGGCGAAACCGGTTTTCATGCGAGCTACAACGGCAACATCCTGGTCAACGCCTTCGCCCTCGGCTTGGCGCGTCGTGACCGGCTGGCCCACGCTCGCGCCGCCGGGATCGGCAATCCGGTGCTCTATGTCGGCAGCCGAACCGGTCGTGACGGGATTCACGGCGCCACCATGGCGTCGGAGTCGTTCGGCGCCGAGAGCGAGGCGAAACGGCCGACCGTCCAGGTGGGTGATCCGTTCACCGAGAAGATCCTGCTCGAAGCGTGTCTCGAGGTGTTGCGCACCGGCGCGGTGGTGGCGATCCAGGACATGGGCGCCGCTGGCTTGACCAGCTCGTCGTTCGAGATGGCGGGGCGGGGTCATGTCGGCATGCGGCTCGATCTCGATCGGGTGCCGCTCCGCGAGTCGCTCACGCCGTACGAGATCATGCTCTCCGAATCCCAGGAGCGCATGCTCTTGGTGGCCGAGCGCGGCCGGGTGCAAGAGGTCGCCAACGTCTTCGAAAAATGGCGTCTCGAGGTGGTGTCGATCGGTGAGATCACCGAGAACCAGCACGCCCAGCTCTTCTGGCACGGCGAGCAGGTGGCCGATATGCCGATCCGCGCCCTCACCCACAACGCGCCGATTTATCGACGGCCGGTCGAGGTGCCACCGGATCTGGCGGCGCGTCACGAGCCGCCCGAGGTGCCGGTGGCCGAAGATCCCGGTGGCATTCTCGAGCGCTTGCTCGATACCCCACAGCTCGGCTCCAAAGAGTGGATCTGGCGGCAATACGACCACACGGTGCGTACCAGCACGGTGAGCGGGCCGGGTGGCGACGCCGCGGTGTTGCGGATGAAAGGCACCCCGGCCGGGCTGGCCATGACCACCGACGTCAATCCGGTCTACTGCTATCTCGACCCCAACGTCGGTGGCGCCCAGGCGGTGGCCGAGGCGGTGCGCAACCTGGCCTGTGTCGGCGCCGAGCCGGTGGGTCTCACCGACTGTCTCAACTTCGGTAGCCCCGAGAACCCGCACATCGCGTGGCAATTCCGCGAGTGTGTCGAGGGCATGTCGCGCGCCTGTCGGGCGCTCGAGGTGCCGGTGATCTCGGGCAACGTGTCGTTCTACAACGAGACCGACGGCAACGCGATCCATCCCACGCCCACGGTGTCGGTGGTCGGGGTGATTCCCGATCTGAGCGCCTTGCCGTCGCCGACCGTGACGGTCGCCGGCGAGCGGGTCGTGCTGCTCGGTGAAGACCGTGGTGAATTCGGTGGCTCGGCCTACCTGCGTCTGCTCTACGACACCGAGAAAGGGCGGCCACCCCTGGTCGACCTGGGTGACGAGCAGCGGCTGGCCGATCTCTTGCGCATGCTCGTCTTCGAGAAGCTGGTGCGCGGCGCGCACGATGTTTCCGAAGGCGGTTTGGCGGTGACGTTGGCCGAGATGTGCTTCGGTCCGGCCGGCATCGGGCTCGATGTCACGGTCGCCACGTCGCCGACCTGGTTGTTCTCCGAAACACAGGCCAGGGCCGTGCTCACGGTGGCTCCGGACCATGTCGATCGCGTGCTCGAGGAGGCGGAAGCCTTCGGGGTACCCGCCGTCGACATCGGTGAGACGGGAGGTGAGCGCCTGGTGATTCGCGCCGATGGCGCACGTATCGACACCGAAGTCGCGGCTTTGCGTGCTGTATGGCAACACGCGCTGCCCCGCGCCTTCGGCTTCTGACGTCGACGAACAAGGGGGCCGGCCCACATGTGTGGCATTTTCGCCATCGAGAATCATCCCAACGCCGCCAATCTCACCTACCAGGGGCTCTACGCCCTCCAGCACCGTGGTCAGGAAAGCGCCGGCATGGTGACGTGGAACGGTACGTCGATGAACCATCATCGGGAGATGGGCGAGGTCTCCGACATCTTCGACGACGCCCACATGGGGCGTTTGACGGGCAATCGCGCCGCCGGTCACACCCGCTATTCGACCGCCGGTCACAGCGTGCTCGCCAACGCCCAGCCGATCGTCGTATCGACGTCGATGGGGCCGATCGGGGTGGTGCACAACGGCAACCTGACCAACGCCACGGCGATTCGCAAGCAGCTGGTCGAAAAGGGCGCCATTTTTCAGACCACCAGCGATACCGAGGTGATCCTCCACCTGATCGCGCGCAATCCACGCCAGGATCTGATCGATTCGGTGTTGCTCGCGCTCAGCTATATCGAAGGTGCGTACTCGCTGCTTCTGGTCACCGCGCAGGGGTTGATCGCGGCGCGTGATCCGCACGGCTTTCGACCGCTGATCTGGGGTCGTCTCGGTGATACCTCGTGTTTCGCCTCCGAGAGCTGTTCGTTCGATCTGCTCGGCGCCGAGGTGGTCGCCGAGCTCGAACCGGGCGAGGTGATGGTGGTGCGGGGCACCGAGGTGAGCCGTCACGTCGTCAAGGCTGCCGAGCTGCCGGCGCGCTGTGCCTTCGAGCACGTCTACTTCGCGCGGCCCGACAGCCAGGTCTACGGCGAGATGGTGTCGACGGTGCGGACCGAGATGGGCGCGACCCTGGCGCGTGAGGCGTGGGCCGACGCCGATGTCATCGTGCCGGTGCCCGACAGCGGTTTGTTTCCGGCGCTCGGCTACAGCCGTGAATCCGGCATCCCGTTCGAATTGGGGTTGATCCGCAACCACTATGTCGGTCGCACCTTCATTCAGCCGGCGCAAGACACACGCGATTTCGGCGTGCGGATGAAGCTCAATCCGGTACGGCCTCTGATCGAGGGCAGGCGGGTCGTCCTGGTCGACGATTCGATCGTGCGCGGCACCACCTCGCGGAAGATCGTGCGCATGGTGCGCGAGGCCGACGCGAGCGAGGTGCATCTGCGGATCTGTTCACCGCCGACCCGCTGGCCGTGTCGCTACGGTATCGACACGCCGAATCGCGCCGAGCTGATCGCCGGCAACGATCGGCCGATCCAGGACATTTGCGACTTCGTCGGTGCCGACTCGCTCGAATATCTATCGGTCGAAGGCATGCTCGCCTGTCTCGGTGATCCGGCGCCGACCTATTGCACCGCGTGTTGGACGGGCAACTACCGTGTACCGATCACCGACGCCCAGCACGAGCTCTTTCCGGCCGGGCGAGGAGCCGAGTCATGACCGACGCCTATCGCGACGCCGGAGTCGATCTCGAAGCCCAGGACAAGGCTCTGGCACGGGTCAAGAAGCTGGTCGCCAGCACCGCGACGCCGGGGGTGATGTCCGAGCTGGGAAGCTTCGGAGGTATTTTTCGACCCGATTTCGCGACCATGGAGGAGCCGCTCCTGGTGTCCTCGGCCGACGGGGTCGGCACGAAATTGGTGGTCGCGCGGCTGGTGGGGGATTACTCGACCATCGGTCAGGATCTGGTCAACCACTGTGTCAACGACATCCTGGTCCAGGGCGCGGTGCCGCTTTTCTTTCTCGACTACGTCGCGGCCGGCAAGCTCGAGCCCAAGGTGATCGTCGAAGTGGTCGACGGGGTGGCGAAGGCGTGTCGTGACAACGGCTGTGCCTTGCTCGGTGGCGAGACCGCCGAGATGCCCGGCTTTTACCCGGCGGGCGATGTCGACGTGGTGGGTTTCGTGGTCGGCGCGGTCGACCGGCGTCATCTCCTCGATGGCTCGAGAGTCGCGCCGGGGGACATGCTGATCGGTCTCGAGTCCTCCGGGCTGCACACCAACGGCTATTCCCTGGCGCGTAAGATCGTCTTCGACAAGCTGGGTCTGAGCGTCGGCGATCCGTTACCGGGCGTGCCGGGCAAGCGCAACAAGGTCGGCGAGCTCCTCTTGGCGCCGCATCGCACCTATCTGCCGTGTCTACGCGGTCTGCTCGAGCATCCGGGCCTGCACGCCATGGCGCACATCACGGGTGGCGGTTTGACCGACAACCTGCCACGGATCCTGCCGCCCAAGTGTCACGCCTTCATCCGCATCGGCGCCTGGGAGATCCCGCCGCTCTTCACCGCGCTCCAGGAGCACGGTGGGGTCGACGACGAGGAGATGCTCCGCGTCTTCAACATGGGCGTCGGCATGGTGCTGGTGGTCGCTCCCGATGCCGCTGGCGAGGTGTTTCGCCACCTTCGTGAAGCCGGCCAAAAGGCTTTTCCGATCGGCACCGTGCAAGAAGGCGGTAGCGGCGTCGGCTACGACTTCGCCACCGAGCTGATCGGCTCCTGATGGCCGACGCGGTGACACCGATCGCCGTCCTCCTGTCGGGGCGGGGTAGCAACTTCGTCGCCATCGCCGACGCCATCGATCGTGGTGAGATCCCGGCGCGGATCGTCCTGGTGCTCAGCAACATCGCCGGGGCGGGAGGTATCGAGCGTGCCCGAGAGCGCGGTCTCGAGGCGGTGGAGATCCCTCACAAAGGCATGCGCCGCGTCGCCCACGAAGAGCTGGTGCTCGAGGCCTTGCGCGCCGCCGGCGCCGAGTGGGTGTGTCTGGCCGGCTACATGCGTCTGCTCTCACCGCTCCTGGTGCGCGCCTACCCGCGGCGGATCGTCAACATCCACCCGAGCCTGCTGCCGGCCTTTCCGGGGCTCGAGGCACAGCGCCAGGCGCTCGAGTGGGGGGTGCGGGTGAGCGGCTGCACGGTCCATCTGGTGGACGAGGAGCTCGATCACGGGCCGATCGTCGTACAGCGTACCGTCGACGTGCTTCCCGACGACGATGCCCACCGTCTGGCGGCGCGGATCATCGTCGAAGAGCATCGGGCCTACCCCGAAGCGCTCCGTCTCCTCCTGAGCGACACCTGGCGGCTCGATGGCCGTCGGATCGTCCCGAAGATCTGATCTCCCTTTGACACTGCCTTCCGCGTTTGGAATCTGTCGTCCGACCCGGTCGATGGTCTGCCGCCATATGGTGATCCCGAACCGAATATGGTGATCCCGTACCGACCGGTACGAGCGCTTCCGTCATATGGCCACGCCGTTCCGACCGGTTCAGGTGCCTCCTCTGTCATCTGACAAAGCTGTTTGCACCCGGTGCGTCTAGGATGCCCATCTGGCAAAGCCGCTCGAACCGGGTTCGCGTGCTTCCGCCAGTTGGGAATGCCATGCGAACCGAGTGCGAGTGCCGTTGCCGTCCGTAAGAGCTCTCGTGACCGGGTCGTCGGCGCCCTGGTGTGCGCCCGGCGCCCACCGACCGGAACGGGAGAGGATTGCCACCCGTCGCTGTTGCTCGCCCTTTTCTGTTCGGCTAAGTTGTTGATGGAAATGCCTTTACGGGTGAGGCGGCGGGAAACGGAAAAAAGGTCTGAGAAAGTGGTTGACATGGATGGGGGCGTGTTCTTACAATGCGCGTCCTCGCGGTGAACAACACACCGCGACGTTCTTTGAACGCTCTCGACCGTGAGAGCGACAGGTCATGACAGGCGCCACCTTCGGCCCTTCGAGATGCCGCGATGCAAGCCTCTTCAGGCGGCCATTACGAAAATCTCAAAGAAGGTGTTGACAGCGGTCGGCGGAGTAGATACTCTCTGCTGCCTGCTCGGGGCGGCGCCTCGAAGTCAGATATCCGCATCGGAGCCGTTCGGCTCCAGCTTCGATCTCGACAAGTAGACATCCCAATGTGCGCTGTATCGTTCCTGTCTCCGGCGCCAAGAAATGGGCGACGAGGGGGTTGACAGCGCAGATTGAAGGCGGTACTCTGAACGACCGTCGCCCGAAACGGCGAGCCGGTTCTTTGAAAACTGAATAGAGAGAATGAACCAACGTCATTCCTTGAGCAAGCGCTTCGGCGCACAGCTCGAGACAGAACCAGAAACGGCGCGTAAGCGTCGTCAAGGTTCCGAAAACGCAGAACCATCCATGTGAGCTTCGGCTCTCATGGTTGTCAGAGATTAAACTGGAGAGTTTGATCCTGGCTCAGAATGAACGCTGGCGGCGTGCTTAAGACATGCAAGTCGAGCGCGAAAGTGGCTTCGGCCACGAGTAGAGCGGCGAACGGGTGAGTAACACGTGGATAACCTACCTGGATGTGGGGGATAACTTCGGGAAACTGGAGCTAATACCGCATACGTCCGCAAGGAGAAAGGTGGCCTCTTCTATGCTACCGCTTCCAGATGGGTCCGCGGCTGATTAGCTAGTCGGTGGGGTAACGGCCTACCGAGGCGACGATCAATAGCCGGCCTGAGAGGGTGATCGGCCACACTGGGACTGAGACACGGCCCAGACTCCTACGGGAGGCAGCAGTCGGGAATATTGCACAATGGGGGGAACCCTG
>JBCDBH010000052.1:0-21813 GCA_039184055.1 Acidobacteriota bacterium | reverse complement strand
GCGAGCGCCGCGGTCGGATTCCGGGTTTTGGAGACTTTCGGGCCTTGACAGCCCCAGGTGGCTCTCATACCATCAGGGGCCCTTTGCAGGTCAAGGGGGTAGAGCCGGTCCGTCCGGCCAAAGCTCTCAGCAACGAGCTCGTGGTTTCGCAGCGCTCGAGGCAAGGTCAGATAGGTCGCCGTCAACGCGATCGAGCCTCGATACGATCGTCATCTCGCGATCGGCAAAGCGCTCTCAACTCAGCCAGACTCGTCACCGGTGATGCCGGTGAGATTGACGATCGTAGCTCTCGCCCGCCGTCGGGGCGGTGCGAATGTATTCGTTCCGAGTGCGTGGTAAGACACGGGGCGAAGAAGGAAGCAGATGATGAAGACGTACAGCCCGAAACGGGACGAGATCGAGCGCCGATGGTATGTCGTCGACGCTGCCGGTCTGACTCTTGGCCGGTTGTCGACCGAGATCGCTCGGGTGTTGCGTGGCAAGCACAAGCCGACCTTCGTGCCCCATCTCGACACTGGCGATTTCGTCGTCGTGGTGAATGCCGAGCAGATCGTGCTGACCGGCAACAAAGAATCGCAAAAGCTTTATCGCCGTCACAGTGGTCGGCCTGGTGGTCTCCGTGAGATGACCGCCGCCGAGATGCGCCAGAAGCACCCCACTCGCTTGATCGAGAAAGCGGTCAAGGGAATGCTGCCGAAGGGTCCACTGGGTCGCAAACAGCTCAAGAAGCTTCGTGTCTACGCCGGCACGGAGCATCCGCACGTCGCACAGCAACCCGAACCGCTCGCGCTCGAGCAAGCCCGCCGCGGTTGAGGAGGACGTTCGTGAACGAAGCTCAGTATTACGGCACCGGTCGTCGCAAGACGGCCACCGCGCGTGTTTTCCTGCGTCCGGGTAGCGGTGCCATCACCGTGAACAGCCGCTCGCTCGACGAATACTTCCCGAACGACGTGCTCAAGATGATCGTCAAGCAGCCGCTGGCGATCACCGAGACCGGCGAAGCGTTCGACATCTACGTCACCGTCGTCGGTGGCGGGCCAAGCGGTCAGGCGGGTGCCATCCGCCACGGTATTTCGCGTGCACTCGATCGCTACAACGACGAGTTCCACACCCCGCTCAAGCGTGCCGGTCTCCTGACTCGTGATCCGCGTAAGAAAGAGCGTAAGAAGTACGGCCTCAAGGGCGCTCGCGCCCGCTTCCAGTTCTCCAAGCGCTGATCAAGGAGCTCGCTTTGATTCCTCAAGTACGCATGCGCAACCTGCTCGAAGCGGGTGTCCACTTCGGTCACCAGACCCGGCGTTGGAACCCGAAGATGAAGCGTTACATCTTCGGCAAGCGCAACGGCATCTACATCATCGACCTGCAGAAGACTCTGCGTCTCTTCAACGAGGCCGCCGAGTTCGCCTATCAGCTCGGTTCCGAGGGGCGCCGCGTGCTCTTCGTGGGCACCAAGCGTCAGGCTCAGGAAGCAGTGTCGGAAGAGGCGTCGCGTTGCGGCCAGTTCTGGGTCACGCATCGCTGGCTCGGTGGCACGTTGACCAACTTCGTGACCATTCGCGCCTCGGTCGAACGGCTCAAGGAAATCGAATCGCGGATTTCCGACACCGAGTCGTTGCTGACCAAGAAAGAAATCCTGCGTCTCGATCGTGAACGTCAGAAGATGGTGCGCAACCTCGAAGGTTTGCGTGGCATGACCCAGTTGCCCGACGCCCTCTTCGTGGTCGATCCGAAAAAGGAATCGATCGCGGTCGGTGAGGCGAACAAGCTCGGGATTCCGGTGATCGCCATCGTCGACACCAACTGTGACCCCGAGTTGATCGACTACGTGATTCCGGGTAACGACGACGCGATTCGCACCATTCGGCTCTTCACCGCGAAGGTGGCCGATGCGTATCTGGCCGGTGCCGGTGTGCTCGAGAAAGAGCGCTCGGCGCGCAGCCAGGCTCGCGCCAAGGGTGCCAACGTCGCCGCCGAGCCCGCGGCGGCCGCTGCTCCGGTAGCCGCTGAGCCAGCCGCCGCTCCGGCGACGGCTGAAGCACCAGCCGCTGCCGCCACGGAAGAAGCCCCGCCCGCCGCGGAGCAGCCGACGAACTGATCGCGGGTCGATCAGGTTTCATCGAGGCCGGCGTGGGCTACAATGCCTTCGCCGGCTTTCGTCTGTCTGAGCAATCCGGAGAGTCTTGTTCGGGAGACCTCCGTGCAAGTGCCGGTACGCTCTGATCCAACGACAACCCAAAGAGAACTGTCCGACGCCGAGCGGTGTCGGTTGACAAGAGAGGACCGCCATGAAAGTTACGGCCCAGATGGTCAAGGAGCTTCGCGAGCGCACCCAGGCGCCCATGCTCAAGTGTCGTGAGGCGCTCGTCGAGACCGGCGGTGACGTCGAAAAAGCCATCGAAGTATTGCGCAAGAAGGGGATCGCGTCGGCGGCCAAGAAGGCCGACCGGGTGACCGCCGAAGGCGCGGTCGGTTCCTATATTCACGCCGGTGGCAAGATCGGCGTTTTGGTCGAGGTCAACTGTGAGACCGACTTCGTGGCTCGCACCGATGACTTCCAGGCCTTGGTCCGCGACATCGCCATGCACGTCGCCGCCGCGTCGCCGCGTTTCTTGAGCCGTGACGAAGTCACGCAGGAAGTGGTCGACAAAGAGCGCGAGATCCTCCGCGAGCGTACGCTGGCCGAAGGTAAGCCGGAGAAGATCGTCGACAAGATCGTCGAGGGGCGGATGGACAAGTTCTACGGTGAGGTCGTTCTTCTCGAGCAGGACTTCGTCAAGGATCCCGACAAGACGATCCAAGAGCTGATCACCGAGCGGGTCGCCAAGATCGGCGAGAATATCCAGATTCGCCGTTTCGCTCGCTTTGTTCTCGGCGAGGGTGTCGAGAAGAAGGAAGAGAAGAGCTTCGCCGAAGAAGTCGCCGAGCTCAGCGGTCAAGGCTGACGACATGGAAGAACAGCCACATTACCGGCGCGTTCTGCTGAAGCTCTCGGGCGAAGCCCTGATGGGCGACAAGAGTTTCGGTCTCGATCACAATGTGGTCGGGCGCCTCGCGGAAGAGCTCAAAGAGGTTCATGCACGAGGCGTCCAATTGGGGATCGTCGTCGGGGGTGGCAACATCATTCGCGGTTTGACCGCGAGTGAGCGCGGTATCGAGCGTGTGACCGGTGATCACATGGGCATGCTCGGTACCGTGATCAATGCTCTCGCGTTGTCGGATGCGCTCAAGAAGCTCGATGTCGACGTGCGTGTGCAGACGGCGATCGATATTCGTGCCGTCGCCGAGCCCTACATTCGCGGGCGCGCCATCCGTCATCTGGAAAAAGGTCGGGTGGTGATCTTCGCCGCCGGTACCGGCAATCCCTTCTTCACCACCGACAGTGCCGCGGCGCTGCGCGCGAGCGAGATCCACGCTGAAATCGTCATGAAGGGGACGGGCGTGGCGGGCATTTACACGGCGGATCCGCGCAAGGATCCGAACGCCGAGCTGCTCGAGGTGGTGACCTATCAGCAAGTTCTCGAGCGCAATTTGCGATTCATGGATGCCGCGGCGATCGACCTGTGTCGCAACGCGGGCATTCCGATCATGCTCTTCGACATGTCGGTGCGTGGCAATATCGAGCGCGCGGCCATGGGTGAGAGCGTAGGCTCGTTGGTGCGCGCCGATATCTGACCGCGAGGCGGCTCCGATTGACAACGGTGGGGGTTCGGCGTCACCATTCTCCTTCGGTCGGTGAGGGCGGCAATGGCCGCTGCTCCGAACAGGATGGGTAGTAGACGCAAGGAGGTGACGTATGCAAGAGGTCTTTCAGGAAGTCGAACAGGCCATGGTCAAGGCAGTCAAGCACTTCCACGAAGAGCTCAAGCAGTTGCGCACCGGGCGTGCGTCGCCGGCCATTCTCGATGGTGTCATGGTGGAGTATTACGGTACGCCGACGCCGCTTCGTCAGTTGGCCAACATCAACGTCGCCGAGTCCACTCTACTGACCGCTCAGCCTTTCGACGTCAGCCAGCTCGGTGCGATCGAGCGCGCCATCATGATGGCCAATCTCGGGCTGAATCCATCCAACGACGGCAAGATCATTCGGATCCCGGTGCCGCCGCTCACCTCCGAGCGTCGTCAAGAGCTCGTTCGGCGCGCCCACGAGATGGCCGAGGCGACGCGTACCGGTATCCGCCAAGCCCGCCGCGACGGTAATGATTTCCTGAAGGCGATGGAGAAAGACAAGGACATCAGCCAGGACGACGAGCGACGCGGGCTCGCCGAAGTGCAGAAGCTGCACGATCACTACATCGGCAAGGTCGCCGAGACGCTGGCGGCGAAAGAAAAAGACATCACCACACTCTGACCGCCCGATGGCGACCATTTACGGCTTTCACCCGGTCCGCGAGCTTCTGCGTCACCGGCCCCAGGACGTCGAAGCCGTGCTCATCGCGCGGCGTCCGGGCAAGCGGCGTGACGAAATCGAGGCGCTGGCTCGTCGTCATCGCATCGCGGTCGACACGGTCGCTGAATCCATCTTGCGCGAGCACTCCGGTGGCGCGCCCCACAACGGCGTCGTCGCCCGCGTGCGCGCTGTGACGGAGCCTGTTCCTACCAGCGTCGACACCGATCTGAGGGTGCTGGTCGAAGACGTTCAGGATCCTCACAACCTCGGTGCGCTCCTGCGGGTCTGTGAAGGCGCCGGTGTCGGCCAGGTGCTGGTCCGTGATCGTGGCTCGGCGCCGATCACCGCCACGGTGCGCAAAGTCTCGGCGGGGGCAGCCGAGTGGTTGACGATCGAGCGTGTTACCAATAGCGGTCAACGAATCAAGCGTCTCAAAGATGAAGGCTTCTGGGTCTACGGGGCGGCGGCCGGCGGCGACGCGCCGTGGGACGTCGACCTGTCCGGCAAGGTGGCGCTTTGCTTCGGTGGTGAAGAAAAAGGCCTTCGCGCCCGTACTCGAGAGCTGTGTGACGGGTTGCTCGGTCTGCCGCTTCGTGGCCGAGTCGAGTCGCTCAATCTCTCCACCGCCGCGGCCGCGGTGCTCTACGAAGCGGTCCGTCAGCGGTCTTGAATCCGTTGCTTTCGACGGATTGCGGGATCGGGGTTGCGTCCCCGTCCGGCCCTGATATACACTCTCGCCCCTTCGACGCGGTGCCCAGCGCACGGCGCGAGGGATTTGCGGCCTTTTCACATCCGACCTCGGTCGGAAGCGCGGGTCGCGGACTCGGCCGGCATAGCTCAGCTGGTAGAGCAACTGACTTGTAATCAGTAGGTCCTCGGTTCAAATCCGGGTGCCGGCTCCATCCAGCCAAGCGCCGTGATCAGCGGTCAACGAACCGGAGATCATCGGTCGAGAGGTCACAGGTTTCGGAGGTGTGGCCGAGTGGACAATGGCAGCAGACTGTAAATCTGCCGGGCTTCGCCCTACGGTGGTTCGAATCCACCCGCCTCCACCATCTTTGCGGATACAAAGCCGCGAGTCGTGCGTGCGTCATCCGACGCGGGAGTAACTCAGGGGTAGAGTCACAGCCTTCCAAGCTGTTGGTCGCGGGTTCGAATCCCGTCTCCCGCTCCATCACTCTTGGGTGGCCCATCTCTCAGTGTTTCCGGCACCACGACTGCTCAGGCATTCGAGCAAACTCCCTTGCCCTTTACAGCTGGCAGGGGGTTTGTGTAAGATTCAGGGCTCGTGTTGGGCGCGCGGCTTCCGCGCGCCCTAACTGTCGAATCCCCGAATCAGGTCACGTCGAGGCATTAGCGGGTGAACCCGCGGCCAGGACGGGACCGCGAAAAATGTTGGCCCACGTAGCTCAGCGGTAGAGCACTTCCTTGGTAAGGAAGAGGTCACCGGTTCAAGTCCGGTCGTGGGCTCCATAGGACGAAGTCGATTCCTTGGGCGAGCACACGCTCGGTCCAGGGAAGCTCGTCGCTGACGAGCCTGGAACCAGCAATTCGACCCCCGTGTCATTGGCACGATTCGGGTCTACTCAGGAGGCAGTCGAACCACCATGGCCAAGGAGAAGTTCGAGCGCAACAAGCCGCACGTGAACATCGGCACTATTGGTCACGTCGATCACGGTAAAACGACGCTTACGGCGGCGATCACCCGGATTCAGGCGGAGCAAGGCCTTGCGGAGTTCACTGCTTTCGACAACATCGACAAGGCTCCCGAAGAGCGCGAGCGCGGCATCACGATCGCGACGGCTCACGTGGAGTACGAGTCGCCCGAGCGTCACTACGCTCACGTGGATTGCCCGGGTCACGCCGACTACGTGAAGAACATGATCACCGGTGCGGCGCAGATGGACGGCGCGATCCTGGTGGTGTCGGCGGCCGACGGCCCGATGCCGCAGACGCGTGAGCACATCCTGCTCGCCCGTCAGGTGGGTGTGCCGGCGATCGTGGTGTTCATGAACAAATGCGACATGGTGGACGACGAAGAGCTTCTCGAGCTGGTCGAGCTCGAGCTTCGCGAGCTGCTGTCGTCGTACGACTTCCCGGGTGACGACATTCCGATCGTCCACGGCTCGGCCCTCGAGGCCCTGAACTCCGGTGATCCGGAGAGCGAGTGGGGCGCGAAGATCGTCGAGCTGATGAACGAGTGCGACAGCTACATTCCTCAGCCTGAGCGCGACATCGACAAAGACTTCCTGATGCCGATCGAGGACGTGTTCTCGATCCAGGGTCGCGGCACCGTGGTGACGGGTCGTATCGAGCGCGGCATCGTGAAGGTGAGTGACGAGGTCGAGATCGTCGGGATCAAAGACACGACGAAGACGACGGTGACGGGCGTGGAGATGTTCCGCAAGCTTCTCGATCGCGGTGAAGCGGGTGACAACGTCGGCGTTCTGTTGCGCGGCACGAAGAAGGACGAAGTGGAGCGTGGTCAGGTTCTGGCGAAGCCGGGTTCGATCACGCCGCACACGAAGTTCAAGGGCGAGGTGTACATCCTGAAGAAGGAAGAGGGTGGTCGTCACACGCCTTTCTTCAACGGCTATCGTCCCCAGTTCTACTTCCGTACGACGGACGTGACGGGTGCGTCGCAGCTGCCCGACGGCACCGAGATGGTGATGCCGGGCGACAACGTCAATCTCTCGGTCGAGCTGATCGCTCCGATCGCCATGGAAAAGGGTGTGCGCTTCGCGATTCGCGAAGGCGGCCGCACCGTTGGCGCCGGCACGGTCACCGAGATCCTCGAGTAAGGGAGGCGGATCGATGGTCAACGAAAAGATCCGCATTCGTCTGAAGGCGTTCGACTACCGGATTCTCGACACGTCGACACACGAGATCGTCGACACCGCGCGTCGCACCGGCGCGCGGGTGGTCGGTCCGATTCCGTTGCCGACGGATATCAACCGCTACACCGTGAACCGTTCGCCCCACGTCGACAAGAAGTCGCGCGAGCAGTTCGAGGTTCGCACCCACAAGCGTCTGCTCGACATCTTCGAGCCCACCGGTCAGACGGTCGACGCCTTGATGCGCCTCGAGCTTCCCGCCGGTGTCGACGTTGAGATCAAGGCTTTCGGTAAGTAACAAGGGGGCGTGGCGATGAAAGGCATTCTCGGCATCAAGGTCGGCATGACCCAGATCTTCGAAGACGACGGTCGCTGTGTTCCAGTGACCGTGGTCAAGGCTGGGCCCTGCTTGGTGGTGCAACGCAAGACCACCGAAATCGACGGCTACGAGGCCATTCAGATCGGCTTGGTCGAAGACACGGTGCCGCGCAAGGTGACCCAACCTCGGCGTGGCCACTTCGAAAAAGCGGGCGTGGCGCCGATGCGTCGGTTGATGGAGATGCGCGTCGACGCCGACGACACCTCCGAGCCCGGTCAGACGGTCGACGCCAACGTCTTCACCGAAGACGATTACGTCGACGTCATCGGCACCAGCAAGGGCAAAGGCTTTCAGGGCGTCATCAAGCGGCACGGCTTCGCTGGTGGTCGCGCGACCCACGGCTCGATGTTCCACCGTGCTCCCGGCTCGGTCGGTCAGGCATCGGATCCGTCGCGTGTCTTTCCCGGCGTCAAGCTTCCCGGTCAGACCGGTGGCAAGCGGGTGACGGTGAAGAACCTCAAGGTGGTCAAGGTCGACCTCGACGAGAACCTGATTTACCTGCGTGGCGCCGTGCCCGGGGCGCGTAACAGCTACGTCGCCCTGCGCGAAGCGAAGCGAGGCTGAGCATGAACATTTCGGTGAAGAACATGCGTGGTGACGAGGTCGGTGAGGTCGAAGTACCCGATACCGTCTTCGGCTATGCCTACAACGAGCACCTGATCCACACCGTGGTGCGCGCCATTCTCGCCGCGCGTCGCGCCGGTACGCACAAGACCAAGGTGCGTTCCGAGGTCGCCGGCTCCGGTAAGAAGCTGTGGCGGCAGAAGGGCACCGGTCGGGCGCGTATGGGCTCGATCCGCAGTCCGCTGTGGCGCAAGGGTGGCACGATCCACGGTCCGCAACCGCGCGACTACACCATGGGTGTGTCGGTGCAAGAGAAGAAGGTGGCGTTGCGTTCGGCCCTGTCGCGGAAGCTCGAGAACGGTGAGTTCATCGTGGTCGACAGCTTGGAGCGCGATAGTCACAAGACCGCGTCGCTGGTCGCCGATCTCGCCACGCTCGGCATCGAGCGCAAGGTGCTGCTGGTCGACGACAGCGACAATCACAATCTCGAGCTGGCGGCCCGTAACAACCAGAAGGTCAAGACGGTCCGTGCTCGTGGGGTCAACGTCTACGACGTCGTCGATCGTGATGTCGTGGTGATCAGCCAGGCGGCGTTGACCGAGCTCGTGGCGATGCTCGAGCCCAAGAAGCGCCGGCAATCGGCCAGTGACGAGGTGAGCGCATGAGAATCCAAGACATCATCCGTCGGCCGCTGATCACCGAGAAGGCGACGCTTCAGAACGAAGACGGCACGTACTGCTTCGAGGTGGCTCGGCAGGCCAACAAGATCGAGATCGCACGCGCGGTCGAAGCGCAATTCGGTCGCAAAGTGTCCCACGTGCGCACCGCCATCATGCACGGCAAATTGCGTCGTCAGGGCCGATTCTTCGGCCGGCGACCGGATTGGAAGAAAGCGTACGTCAAGCTGGCGCCGGGTGAGAAACCCATCGAGATTTTCGAAGGGGCCTGAGCACCACAACTATCGCGAGCGTTGCGCGGAGAACCCAACGCGAAAGGACGTAGACGAACATGGGAATCAAGCAATACCGACCGACCAGTCCGGGCACCCGCACCCGCACGGGGTCGACCTTCGAGGAGATCACCACCTCGAAGCCACACAAGCCGCTTACCAAGGGTAAGAAGCGGATCAGTGGCCGCAACAACAGCGGCTCGCAGACCATCTGGTTTCGCGGCGGCGGTCACAAGCGGCGTTATCGTCAGATCGATTTCAAACGCGACAAGATCGGCGTGCCCGGTACGGTCGCGACGGTCGAGTACGACCCCAACCGCTCGGCGCGCATCGCGTTGATCCATTACGTCGATGGCGACAAGCGGTACATCCTGTGGCCCGACGGGCTCGCGGTCGGGGCGACGGTGGTCTCCGGGCCCGATGCCGAAATCAACCCCGGCAACGCTTTGCCCATCGCCAACATCCCGCTCGGCTCGCAGATCCACAACATCGAGCTCAAGATCGGCAAGGGTGGTCAGATGGTGCGTAGCGCCGGGACCAGCGCCCAGCTGATGGCGAAAGATGGCGAGTATGCCCAGATCAAGCTGCCTTCGGGCGAGGTGCGACGCGTACACCTGAAGTGCTACGCCACCATCGGCACGCTCGGCAACAAGGAGAACGAGATCGTCTCCTACGGTAAAGCCGGTCGTCGTCGTTGGTTGGGTCGCCGCCCGCACAATCGCGGCGTGGTCATGAATCCGGTCGACCACCCGATGGGCGGTGGCGAGGGTCGCTCGAGCGGCGGCCGCCATCCCACGACGCCGTGGGGCAAGCCGACCAAGGGTTACAAGACACGCAACAACAAGCGGACCGACGGCATGATCGTCCGGCGCCGCGGTAAGAAGTGAGGCCGGAGCGATGGCGAGATCTCTGAAGAAAGGCTTTTTTATCGACTACCACCTGATCCAGAAGGTGGTGGCGATGAACGAGAGCGGCGAGCGCAAGCGGGTTATCAAAACCTGGTCGCGTCGCTCGACGATCACCCCCGAAATGGTCGGCCACACCCTCGCGGTGCACAACGGAATCAAGTTCATTCCGGTGTTCGTGAGCGAGAACATGGTCGGTCATAAGCTGGGCGAATTCGCCATGACCCGGACGTTCCGTGGCCATATCGGCGGCAAGAAAGAACGTATGGCGGGGCGCCGCTGAGCGGCAGCGAGGTAGCACGATGTACACCGCACGTCTCCGACATCTCCAAGCGTCACCGCAAAAGGTGCGTCTGGTCGCCGACTTGATTCGTGGCCGTCAGGTCCAGGATGCCGTCAACATTCTCGATCTGTCGACCAAGCACGCCGCCCGGCCGATGGCCAAGCTGCTCAAATCCGCGATCGCCAATGCCGAGGATCGCAACGACAACGTCGACGTCGACGAGCTCTTCATCAAAGAGATCTCGGTCGACGGCGGGCCGGCGCTCAAGCGGGTGTGGTTCACCACCATGGGCCGCGCGTATCGCAAGCTCAAGCGCCAGAGCCACATCACCATCAAGCTCGACGTCCGCGCGGACGACGAGACGGACGAGAGGAGCTGACGCCGTGGGTCAGAAGACACATCCATACGGCTTCCGGCTGGCCTACACCAAGGGTTGGCACTCGCGTTGGTTCGCGGACGGCAACGATTACGCCAAGAACCTCCACCAAGACCTGCGTCTGCGCACCAAGCTCAAGCAGCGTTTGTCGCACGCCGGTGTGTCGGAGGTCGACATCGAGCGCGACGCCGATCGCCTGCGGGTCACCATCCACACCTCGCGTCCCGGCATCATCATCGGCCGCAAGGGTGCCGAGGTCGACAAGCTGCGTGACGAGCTCAAGAAGTTCACCGGTCGCGAAGTGCACATCAAGATTCAAGAGATCCAGCGACCCGAGCTCGACGCGCAACTGGTCGCGGCCTCGATCGGTGGTCAGCTCGAACGTCGTGTGTCCTTCCGGCGCGCCATGAAGAAAGCCATGGAATCGGCCTTTCGTTTTGGTGCGAAAGGGATTAAGATCATGGTTTCCGGCCGTCTCGGCGGCGCGGAGATTGCTCGTCGGGAGTGGTATCAAGACGGGCGCCTGCCACTGCACACACTGAAAGCCGACATCGACTACGGCTTCGCCGAAGCCCGTACGACCTACGGTGTCATCGGTATCAAAGTTTGGGTTTACAAGGGTGACCGTCTGCGCGAGCGCACGCGCCGGACGGCTTGAGTCGCGAGGAGCTGATTTGCCATGTTGATGCCAAAGAAAGTCAAGTACCGCAAGCGGCATCGCGGTCGTATGCGGGGCAAGGCCAAGGGAGGTACGACGCTCGCTTTCGGCGAGTTCGGTCTCCAGGCGCTCGAGCCGGCTTGGATCACGGCGCGTCAGATCGAGGCGGCTCGTATTGCCATGACCCGTCACATCAAGCGTGGTGGCAAGGTGTGGATCCGGATTTTTCCGGACAAGCCGATCACCAAGAAGCCGCTCGAAACTCGTATGGGTAAAGGTAAAGGTAGCCCCGAGGCGTGGGTCGCGGTGATCAAGCCCGGACGCATGCTGTACGAAATCGAAGGCGTGCCGCGCGAGCTGGCCGAAGAGGCGATGCGGTTGGCGGCTCACAAGCTGCCGATCAAATGCAAATTCGTTTGGCGTCATCAGGCGCAGAGCTGAGCGGGAGGCGAGCCATGAAAGCAGCCGAGCTACGCGAGCTCACCGATGATGAGCTACGGGACAAAGAGCGCGATCTAGCGCAGCAGCTCTTCACGCTGCGACTCCAGAAAACCACTGGGCAACTCGAGAGCCCGGCCAAAGTACGCCAGGTGCGTCACGAGATGGCCCGGGTTTTGACGGTGCTCGGCGAGCGGAGCCGAGCCGCTGGCGCGGGCCGCTGACGGAGATCTTGAGCAATGAGCGAGACGATCGAACAAAACGGTGCCGAGGAGCATGGCGGTCGACGCCAGAAGCTGACCGGCACGGTGGTGAGCAACAAAGGCGACAAGACGATCATCGTCAAAGTCGAGCGCACCATCATGCACAAGCTCTACCAGCGGTACGTCAAATCGTCGAAGCGCTACGCGGCGCACGACGAAGAGAACACCTGCCGGGAAGGCGATCTCGTCGAGATCATCCAGAGCCGGCCGCTGTCGAAGACCAAACGCTGGCGTCTCAACGAAGTCCTGCAGCGCGCGGAGGGTGTGTAAGCCATGATCCAAATGGGTACCGTTCTCGACGTCGCGGACAATTCCGGCGCCAAGAAAATCGCCTGCATCAACGTGGTGGGTGGGTCGAGCGGACAATTCGCCGGTCTCGGTGACGTCGTCACCGCGTCGGTCAAAGAAGCGCTTCCCGACGGCACGGTCAAGAAGGGCCAGGTCGTCAAAGCGGTGGTGGTGCGCACCCGGCGCGCGCAACGGCGTCGCGACGGCAGCTATATCCGTTTCGACACCAATTCGGCGGTGTTGATCAATGCCCAGCGCGAGCCGGTCGGTACCCGTGTTTTCGGTCCGGTGGCACGCGAGCTTCGTGAGCAGAGGTTCATGAAGATCGTGTCGCTCGCTCCCGAGGTCATTTGAAGGTCATAGCCGAGGAATCTGGAGCACGAGATGCCGAAGACAAAGATCAAAAAAGGCGACACCGTCAAGGTGATCGCGGGTAAAGACAAAGGCGCGCAAGGTCGTGTGTTGCGTGTGTTTCCGCGGCTGGGCAAAGCGCTCGTCGAGCGGGTCAACACCGTCAAGAAGCACGAGCGTCCCAACCCTCAACGCGGAATCCAGGGCGGCATCCTCGACAAAGAGGCGCCGATTCAGCTTTCCAATCTGATGCTGGTCGACCCTCAGACCGGTGAACCGACTCGGGTCGGTCGCCGTCGTCTGGATGACGGCCGGGTGGTACGAATCGCCAAGAAATCAGGCGCCGAGCTCGACTGAGCCGAACGCGGAGATCGACGAAGATGGCCAAGAAGAAAAACAAGGGCGACGACAAGCAAGTCGCGGCGCAGATGCCCGATGACTACGTGCCGCGGCTCAAGACGCGGTATGCGGACGAGATCGTCCCGAAGCTGCAGAAAGAGTTCGGCATCGACAATGTCATGGCGGTGCCGCGGCTCGAAAAAGTGGCTCTCAACATCGGTCTCGGCGAAGCGAGCCGGAACGTCAAATTGCTCGACACCGCGCTGATCGAGCTGGCGCAGATCGCCGGTCAACAGCCGACCATCACGCGCGCCAAGAAATCGATCGCGGCGTTCAAGTTGCGTGAAGACATGGCGATCGGTGCGCGGGTCACCCTGCGTGGCGACCGGATGTGGGAGTTCCTCGATCGTTTGATCGTCGTGGCGCTGCCCCGCGTTCGTGACTTCCGTGGTGTTCCCGCCAAGAGTTTCGATGGCCGTGGCAACTACACCATGGGTATTCGCGATCACCTGATCTTCCCCGAAGTCGACGCCACCAAGGTCGACATGACGAAAGGGATGAACATCACCATCGTCACCACCGCCGGCAACGACGAGCGCGCGAAATATCTGTTGCGCGAGCTCGGCATGCCGTTCGCGGACAAGCAGGCGGCCTGAGGAGAGACGACATCATGAGCATGACCGATCCAATCGCCGACCTCCTCACCCGTATCCGCAACGCGTTGCTCGCCAAGCACGATCGTCTCGACGTGCCGCTCTCGAAGCTCAAGGTGCGCATCGTCGACAAGCTGCGTCAAGAAGGGTACGTGCACGACTACGAGATCATCGAAGTCGAAGATCACCCGGGTGATTTCATTCGCGTCTACCTGCGCTACAGCATGGACGGCGTGCCGGCGATTCGCCGCGTCGAGCGCGTGTCGAAGCCGGGCCGTCGCGTGTATCGCGGCGCCAACGACATCAAGCCGGTGCTCAACGGCATCGGTACGGCGCTGGTCTCGACCTCGCATGGCTTGCTCACCGATCGCGAAGCTCGCGAGCAGCGGGTCGGTGGCGAGATCTTGTGTGAGATCTGGTAAGGCGAGGGAGGAAGACGATGTCGCGTGTAGGTAAGAAAGTGATCCCCGTGCCCAAGGGTGCGAAGATCGAGCTCAAAGACGACCACTGTGTCGTCGAGGGTCCGAAGGGCAAAGTCACCACCTCGCTCTTCGCCGAATGCCCGGTGACCATCGAGGACGGCGAGATCAAAGTCGCTCGGACCAGCGAAGCCGGTCCGGTGCGTGCCAAGCACGGCCTCGTGCGTGCCTTGCTCGCCAACGCCGTGCACGGCGTGACCTCCGGCTGGACCAAGAACCTCGAGATCGTCGGTGTCGGCTATCGCGGTGAGGTGAAGGGCAAAGAAGTCGTGCTCAGTCTCGGCTACTCGCACCCGATCCACTACGCGATCCCCGAGGGGATCTCGGTCGAGATCGACAAGAACAACAAGATCACCATCAACGGGGCCGATCGCCAGCAGGTCGGTCAAGTGGCCGCCGAGATCCGTGGTTTCCGTCCCCCCGATCCGTACAAGGCGAAGGGGATCCGCTACAGCGACGAGCAGATTCGTCGCAAGGTCGGTAAGGCCGGCGCCCGCTAGGAGTTGAGCGATGAGCGATTTTCAATCCAAGAAAGTGCGCAAAAAGCACCAGCGGCGCACCCGTGCGCATTGGCGGGTGCGAGCGCGCGTCAACGGTACGACCGAGCGACCGCGTTTGTCGGTGTTCAAGAGCCTGCGCTTCATCTACGCCCAGGTGATCGACGACGCGCGCGGCGTCACGCTCGCTCACGCGAGCTCGCGCGAGGCCGACATCCGCAGCGGTTTGGAGGCATCGGCGGGCAGCCGCGAAGCCGCCAAAGCGGTGGGTGCGGCGGTCGCTGAGCGCGCCATGGCCGAAGGTATCGAAAAAGTGGTGTTCGATCGCGGTGGCTACCAATACCACGGCCGAGTCAAAGAGCTCGCCGAGGCCGCCCGCGAACAAGGCTTGCAGTTCTGACGACAGCAATCGAGGCGGCCCCTGGGCAACCGCACGGGCCGCGACAGTGAAGGAGAGGCGTTTTGGCTAGGTACGAAGACCGCGAGCCGGAATTCATCGAAAACGTGGTTCACATCAACCGCGTGACGAAGGTCGTCAAGGGCGGCAAGAACTTCAGTTTTGCCGCGCTCGTCGTCGTCGGCGACGGCAAGGGCCGGGTCGGCTACGGTACCGGCAAAGCCAAAGAGGTGCCGGCCGCCATCCGCAAAGGCATCGAGCGTGCGAAGAAGTCGATGATCGAGGTGCCGATGGTCGACAGCACGATCCCGCACACCGCCAAAGCGAAGTTCAAGGCGGGACACGTTCTCCTGGTCCCGGCTTCGCCCGGTACCGGTGTCATCGCCGGTGGTCCGGTGCGCGCGGTGATCGAGAGCGCCGGTGTCCACGACATCCTCACCAAGTCATTGGGCACCACGACACCCGAGAACGTCGTCAAGGCGACGTTCGAAGCGCTGATGAGCTTGCGTAACGAGGCCGATGTGCGTCGTCTGCGCGGTTTGCCGCCGGTCGACGTGGCCGCGAGCGTGGGCGCCGCAAGCGCCTGAGCTGGAGAAGAGGAGCAGGTCGATGGCCAACCAAGAAGCTGGCGGCGGCGAGCCGCGAACGATTCGAATCGAACAGGTGCGCTCGCCGATCGGCTATCCGAAAGGCCAGCGTGAAGTGCTCAAGACCTTGGGTTTGCGGCGTATCCGTCACGTCGTCGAGCGCCAGGACACGCCGGCGGTGCGTGGTGCGATCAAGAAGATTTCGCATCTCGTACGGGTCGTCGGCGACCAACCGGTCGAGGAATGAGGCGATGAAACTACACGAGCTGTCTCCCGCCAAGGGAAGCACCAAAGCCAAGAAGCGAGTCGGTCGTGGACCTGGTTCCGGTCTCGGCAAGACCGCTGGCCGCGGTATGAACGGCCAGCGTTCGCGTGCCGGTTATAGCCGCCGTCTCGGTTTCGAGGGCGGTCAGATGCCGCTCATCCGCCGTGTTCCCAAACGGGGTTTCACCAACATCTTCCGTACGGAATACACGGTGATCAACGTCTCGCAGCTCGAGAACTTCGACGGCGACGTGAACCCCGAGACGCTCCGCGCAGCCGGGTTCGGTCATCACAAGAAGCCGATTAAGATTCTCGGCAACGGTGAGATCACCAAGGCCCTGAACGTCACGGCGCACAAGTTTTCGAAGAGCGCGCAGCGCAAGATCGAAGAAGCCGGTGGCACCTGTGAGGTCATCGGTGCCGCGGCCGCCGAGGCCGATGCCGCCGCGCCGGCCACCGAAGACAGCCCAGCCGCCGAGCCGGTGGCTGATACCGACGCACCCGCGGCCGAGGAGCAAGATTCGTGATTGACGGCATGCGCAACATCGTCCGGATTCCGGAGCTGCGCAATCGCATCATCTTCACCTTCGCGCTGCTCGGCGTGTATCGGGTCGGCTGTGTCATCCCGGTGCCGGGCGTCAACCCGGAGGTGTTGCTCGAGTTCGTGCAGAACGCTCAAGGGAGCGTGCTCGGCTTTCTCAACACCTTCACCGGTGGTGGTTTGGCCAACGCGGCGATCTTCACCCTGGGCATCATGCCGTACATTACGGCGTCCATCATCCTGCAGCTTCTCACCGTGGTCGTTCCGTACCTCGAGAAGCTGTCCAAGGAAGGTGAGCTCGGGCGACGCAAGATCACCCAGTACACGCGCTACTTGACGATGCTCATCGCGCTCATCCAGTCCGCGGCGATCGCCCTGTCGATTCAAGGCGTGGCGGGTCCTGGCGGTGAGCAATTGGTGCCGAATCCTGGTGCCGGCTTCGTCTTCACGACGGTGCTCACGCTGACCACCGGTTGTGCCTTCGTCATGTGGCTCGGTGAACAGATCAGTGAACGAGGTATCGGCAACGGTATTTCTCTGATCATCTTCGCCGGCATCGTGGTCGCGGGTCCGGGCGCGGTGTGGAGCACGATCAACCGTGCCACCACCGGCGTGGTGAACCCGGCGATCATCGTCGTCCTGCTACCGCTCATGCTCGCGGTGACCGCGTTCATCGTCTTCATGGAGCGCTCGCAGCGGCGGATCCCGGTGCAGTACGCCAAGCGCGTGGTGGGTCGTAAGGTCTACGGTGGTCAGTCGACCTACCTGCCCTTGCGGGTCAACACCGGTGGCGTCATCCCGGTCATCTTCGCGAGCTCGGTGATCATCGTTCCGTCGACCGTCGCCGGTTTCTTCGGCAACAATGAGACGGTCCAGAACATCGCCAACGCGATGAGCTGGGGGCAGCCGATTTACTACCTGCTCAACTTCTCGGCGATCATCTTCTTCACGTTCTTCTACGTGTCGATCATCTTCAACCCGCAGGATACGGCCGAGAACATGCGCAAGTACGGCGGTTTCATTCCGGGCATCCGGAGTGGCCGCCGCACCGCCGAGTACATCGATCGCATCCTCACCCGGTTGACCACCATCGGTGCGCTCTACCTGGCCGTGGTGTCGGTGTTCCCCGATCTGCTCCTCTTCGGGATCAAGCTCGAGGGTATTCCGGGTATCGGTCCATGGCTCGATAGCGTCTTGCCGGGCTTCTTGACCAATGGCGTCGGCATCGACTTCTACTTCGGTGGCACCTCGCTGCTGATCGTCGTCGGTGTGGCGATGGACTTCGTCCAACAGGTCGAGAGTCAGCTGGTGATGCGCAACTACGACGGCTTCATGAAGAAGGGGCGGATCCGTGGCCGACGGTAAGCACCTCGTCTTCCTCGGGCCGCCGAACTCGGGCAAGGGCACGCAGGCGGCCCGGCTCGCCGAGCATCTCGGTATCCCGGCGATTTCGACCGGCGAGATGTTGCGCGCCGCGGTGGCGGCCGGCAACGAGCTCGGGAAGACGGTGGACGCGGTGATGAAGAGCGGCGAGCTGGTCAACGACGAGCTCATGGCCGAGGTGGTGCGCGAGCGGCTCGCTCAAGACGATGCCAGCAATGGCTTCATCCTCGACGGCTATCCGCGTACCGGCTCCCAGGCCGACACCCTCGACGAGATCCTGCAAGGGATCGGCGCCTCGGTCGATCGCGTCTTGCTGGTCGAAGCGCCCGAGGATGTTTTGGTCGAACGCGCGCTCGGTCGCGGTCGCGCCGACGACAGTGAAGAGGTCGTGCGTGAGCGCCTGCGGGTCTACGCCGAGAAAACCGCGCCGCTGATCGCGCGTTACGACGGCCAGGGCGATGTCCTGGCGCGTATCGACGGCCATCAGGGAATCGACGCGGTTCATCAGGCGATTCTCGCGGCGGTGGAGAGCTGATCATGGGTCGGGTCGTGCTCAAAACGGACACCGAGCTCGAGACGATGAACGAGGCGAACGCCATCGTCCATCGCGTGCTCGACGGTGTCGCGGCGCGGATCGCGCCCGGGGTAAGCACGGCCGAGCTCGACGAATGGGCCGAGGCCGAAATCCGTGCCCTGGGCGCGGCGCCGTCGTTTCTCGGCTATCACGGATTTCCCGCCACCCTTTGCGTGGCGGTCAACGATGTCGTCGTCCACGGGATCCCGAACGATCGGCCCCTCGAAGACGGCGATATCGTCAGCGTCGATTGTGGCGTGTGTTGGCGTGGATTCCACGGCGACGCCGCGCGCACCTTTCCGGTCGGTCGGGTGAGCCCCGAAGCGGCGCGGCTGGTGCGGGTCGCCGAAGAAGCCCTCGAGCGCGCCGTCGCGGTGTGCTTGCCGGGCAATCGGCTCGGCGACATCGGCGCCGCGATCGAACAATGGGTGACCGCGCATGGATACGCGATCATCGAAGGTTTCACCGGGCACGGAATCGGTCGCCGCCTACACGAGGCACCGAACGTCCCCAACCGCGGTCGTGCCGGGCGAGGTTTGCGGCTACGACCGGGTGTCGTCCTGGCGATCGAACCGATGATCGCGGCCGGGCGCGGCACCGTTCGTGACATGAAGGACGGCTGGACGACGCGCACCAAAGACGGTTCGCTCGCCGCTCATGCCGAAGTTTCCGTAGCCATTACCGATGCCGGGCCGTGGGTGCTCGGGGTCGAACGACAGCCCTACGAGCATCGTAAGGCGAGCTGAGAGGTCAAGCCATGAAAGTCCGGGCATCGGTTAAACGCATCTGTTCGAAATGCAAGGTCATTCGCCGCCGCGGTGTGGTTCGCGTGATCTGCGTCAATCCCAAGTGTAAGCAGCGTCAAGGGTAAAAAGCGATGGCACGTATTGCGGGCGTCGACCTGCCACAAAACAAGCAAATCTGGATCGGGCTCACCTACATTCACGGAATCGGCGTGTCACGCGCACGGACGATTCTCGGCGAAGCCGGGGTCGAGGAGACGGTCAAAGTCAAAGACCTGACCGAGGACGAAGCCCGCAAGATCCGTAAGATCATCACCGACACCTACCGCGTCGAGGGTGATCTTCGCAAAGAAGTCGCCACCAACATCAAACGGTTGATGGAAATCGGCTGCTACCGCGGCGTGCGTCATCGTCGTGGTCTCCCGGCGCGCGGTCAGCGCACCCACACCACCGCGCGTACTCGCAAGGGCCCCGCGCGTGGCTCGGTGTCGGGTAAGAAACGCCCTGGAAAGAAGTGAGGTAGACGATGGCTCGACCACGCAAAGGCGACAAAAAATCCACGCGGCGTCGTGATCGCCGCAATGTTCCGCACGGACACGCCTTCATTCAGGCGACGTTCAACAACACCCTGGTGACCATCGCCGATGCCGAAGGCAACGTCGTGGCGTGGTCGTCGGCGGGCAAGCTCGGATTCAAGGGCTCACGCAAAGGCACCCCGTTCGCGGCCCAGGTCGCCGGTCAGAACGCCGGCAGCATCGCCAAGGATCTCGGCGTGCGGACGATCGACGTCCACGTCAAGGGTCCGGGCGCCGGTCGCGAATCGGCGATTCGTGCCTTGCAATCGACCGGCCTCGAGGTCAAGTCGATCAAAGACGTGACGCCGATTCCTCACAACGGCGCTCGGCCGCGCAAACGCCGCCGCGTCTGACGGGACGAAAAAGACAGCGACGACAGGAGCAGCGTCGAGACCACTCATGGTCGCGGCGCGCCCGATCGTCGAGCTCGACAGCCGCTGCTCAGGCGGCGAATGAGTATGGGGCCACGACGCCCCGGGAAGGAGCACACCCTCGATGTTGTGGAAGGGTTTTCAGCGACCCAAACGGGTCGATATCGATAGCGAGTCCGCGACGCCCACCTACGGCATGTTCACCGCACAGCCGTTCGAACGGGGCTTCGGGACCACCATCGGCAACGCGCTACGGCGTTCGCTGCTGTCTTCGATCGAAGGCGCGGCGATCACCGCCGTGCAGATCGAAGGCGTCTTGCACGAGTTCTCGACCATCCCCGGGGTGGTCGAAGACGTCACCGATCTGATCCTCAACCTGCGTAGCGTCGCCATCCGAGTCGAAAGCGACGAGCCTCGTTTCATGAGTCTCGACGTCGAAGGCCCGGGCATGGTCACCGCCGGTGACCTGGTGGGCGATCACACCGTCCAGGTCGTCGATCCCGACCAGCCGATCGCCACCCTCAACGAAGAGGGTAGCTTGAAGATGCAGGTCGAAGTACGGCGTGGACGTGGCTACGTGCCGGCCGAGAAGAACTTCAACGAGACCATGGGTATCGGTTGGATTCCGATCGACTCCGTGCACTCGCCGGTGCGTCGCGTCAACTACCGCGCCACCCCGGCCCGTGTCGGTCGCGCCACCGACTACGAGCGCCTCGTGCTCGAGCTGTGGACCAACGGCACCTTGTCTCCCGAAGAAGCGTTGTCCCAGGCGGCCATGCTGCTTCGCGACCACCTCGGGATCTTCACCCACGCCCAGGAGAGCATGCGTGAAGAGGCGCCGCCGAAAGAGAGCGAAGAGCTCTCCGGTCTCGACAAATTGCTGGCCAAGAACATCGACGAGCTCGACCTATCCGTCCGCTCGGCGAACTGCCTGAAGAACGCCAACATCCACACCTTGCGCGACCTCGTCCGCAAGAGCGAGAAAGAGATGCTGGAGACCAAAAACTTCGGCAAAAAGTCACTCGAAGAGCTGCAGGAAGTGCTCGGTAAGCTGGGCCTCCAATTCGGGATGGACGTTCCCGAGCAGGCTCCGGGTGGCCGTGTCGAGGCCATCCAGTCGTAAGGAGAGTGAGCGATGCGACACCGTGTCCGAGGCCGTAAGCTAGGCCGTACCACATCTCATCGGAAAGCGTTGTTCCGCAACCAGCTGTCGTCGCTTTTCGAGCACGAGCGGATCATCACCACCCTGCCCAAAGCCAAAGAGCTCCGCCCCTTGGCCGAAAAGCTGGTGACCGCCGGCCGCAAAGACGACCTCCCGGCGCGACGTCGCGTGCGCAAGTGGGTCAACCGCCACCTGGTCAAAAAGATCTTCGACGACATCGCCCCGCGATTCGCCGATCGTCCCGGTGGCTACACCCGCATCCTCAAACTCGGCCCCAGACAGGGTGACGCCGCCGAAATGGCCATCCTCGAGTTCGTGGACTACGATCCCGACGAGCATCGCAGCGAGGCCTGAGCTTCAGGCTGAGTGATGGAAAAAGCCGGTATCCGTGAGGATGCCGGCTTTTTTGCGTGTAGGGCGGGCTAGTCATCCAGTTTCGCGAGAGAGCCTTGTAGCTCAGGTATCTCCCAGGCTACTTCTCGATGGATAGAGATGTTCTGATTTCCGAGCGCCACGAAGCGGCCAAGCCTTGGGGTAGGATTTCGACCGTAGTCATCCTGCAAGCGATGGGAG
>JBCDBH010000051.1:0-22302 GCA_039184055.1 Acidobacteriota bacterium | reverse complement strand
CGTAGAGAGCTCCGACTGCACCTCCGTATCCAGGAAAGACCGTGGCAGCATTAATACCTTCAAGAGCCAGAAGTCTCATGAGGCTTCGTGATTCGCGAATAGGTAAAGTGAATTTAAAGAACTGAGGCTCCGGTTTCAGCTCAACTCCTAGCTCATCGAGAGGCGTCCGGTCGACCACCTCTCTTTCAGATGCATTGCGCCTAACAACTAGAGTAAATGCACCTTTCTGTGCGTGCAGATTAGGATTTGAAGATCGAGGTGCAGTGACAAGTGAAACGCGCACACTCTGTAGCGTGGCAGCAGCGAGACGCTCGCGGACCTCGAGACTATCGGCATGAAATGCCCATACAGCCAGCTTATCGACACCCTCAGGTTTCGGAGCTAGACCAGACTCCCATCTTGCCGCCGGCCCAGCTGCAAAGTACGCTGCAATTCTGCCGCTACGGCTCCAGTCAAGAAGACGAGTTGGCAACCCATGGTGTTGCGCCAACGCGAGAGTCGAGAGAAGTTCACTAGACGGCCACTCTCCTAGAGATCGTGGACCTTGCGAAAGCCTATGCCGAGCGACTTGTGTATCCTCAGGAAGGTGCAAGGCGTTTTCATCTACCCGCCAAAAGAAACTCATAAGAGTTCGCATCTCAACATTAATTTGAGTCGCATTTGTCCATGATTTCTGGGCTTCGACAAGCTCCCCAGAAACTGGAAATCGCGCACCTATACGAAGAGCCGAAGGAAGCAACTTATATCGAGAATCTGAATGACCGCGAAAGAGGAACCTATTGGGTCTATTAATCCAGGAAAACACCTCCCCACGAGGAGAGATAGCCTCGATGAAAGATGATGCGGTATCGCACTCAATTATTTTCGTACTCATCTTTACATGCCTTTTCGAGGTTTGCGCAGTTTACCTAATTGGCAGCATATCAAACGATTCGTGAACTGTTATCACTCTACTGGAGAACGGCGGTAGGTCCAGGCTATTCGCCAAATCTCAAGTGATACTCTGTCTCGTTCTTGATCTACAGAACAGTATCTTTGCTTATCAGCCGATGTACTTGGTACTCACGAGCTTGGTATGGCCATCTAGACTACAGGGTGAATGCCATTTCCCGTTTTGCATCCGGCACCTTATTCGCCGTTGCGATTGCAATGCAATTAAATTTTCCTCAAAAAAATCTTACTTTTCCAGGAAATTGAATCGAATTATAGCAAGACTCATTCTTCGCACTACCTACCTCATTCAACCGCAATGCGACTTCAGAGCACTGAAACCGGCCACCGTCTCGCAACCCATCGCAGATGACGAGCAAGTACCTTCGCGGACGAGTACCGCTCCACCCGCGCCTCAGCCGTCGCCCGACGAATGATCCGATCGATCGACTCTGGCAATCCCGACGCCTTCCCCGCCTCCAGCAACTCCCCAGTCAGTAACCGATGCAGCACGACTCCAAGCGAGTACACATCACTCGTAATGGTAGCGGGCTCCCCCCGCCGCTGCTCTGGACTGGCGTACGTGGGCGTAAAAGGTGCGGGCGATCGGGCGCTGAGGCTGTCGTCATGGGGTGCGCTGGCGATACCGAAGTCGATGATCTTTGGCATGCCGTCGACGGTAACGAGGATGTTGGCGGGTTTGAGGTCGCGATGGACGATCTTGGCGCGATGGGCGATGTGGATGGCGTCACAGACTTGGGCGATGAGTTTGATTCTCTCTTTGACGCTGAGCCGGTGAGTTTCGGCGTATTGGTCGATGGGTGTGCCATCGATGAGCTCGATGATGAGGTAAGGCTGGCCGGTCTTTGTGGTGCCGCTGTCGAGGAGACGGGCGACGGATGTATGTCCAAGGCTGGCGAGGATGTCGCGTTCGCGCTCGAAGCGACGCAGGAGGGCGTTGTCGGACAGGGCGTAGCGGATGATTTTGAGGGCGACGGGCTCTTCCGTTCGGAGGTCGGTGGCACGGTAGACAGTGCCCATGCCGCCCTGGCCGAGGATGGCGTCGAGTCGGTAGTGGTCGATGGTGGCGCCGATCGGTTCGATGGTAATGGGACCGTCGTCGAGGAAGCCGGCGTTGGCGGCGGACTCACCTTCTAGAAAGGATTCGACTTCGTGACGGAGGTCGGGTTCGAGGCCGTGGAGGATGGCGGTGCGTTGTTCGGGCTGGTCGAGGATGGTGGACAGGATGGTCTCGATCTGTCGCCACCGCTCGGGAGTCACGATTGGGCGGTCCCGGTCTCGTTGGAGAGCTCGCGGAGCAGCCACAGACGGGCGATCTTCCAGTCGCGCTGGATGGTTTTTTCGGAGACGTCGAGCACCTCTGCGATTTCGCGTTCGGTGAGGCCGGCGAAGAAGCGGAGCTCGACGATGCGCGCGCGACGGGGGTCGACGGCGGCAAGGGTGGTGAGGGCGTCGTCGAGCTCGACGAGGTCGGGACGAAGGGTGGCAGGCAGGTCGAAGCCGTCGTCGAAAAGGACGGTGGGCTCGCCCCGCCCACGTTTGCTGGCGCGACGGGCGCGAGCGTGGTCGACGAGGATGCGACGCATCAGCGAGGCGACGGCGTTGAGGAAATGGGCGCGGCTTCGCCAGTTGACGGTGCGTCGACCGACCAGGTGCAAATAGGCCTCGTGGACGAGGGCGGTTGGCTGCAGGGTGTGGCCAGGGGTTTCGCGGGCCAGCTGGGCACGAGCCAGGCCGCGTAGCTGATCGTGGACCAAGGGCATCAACGCTTCGAGCGCGCCGTTGTCACCGCTGCTCCAGCGGTCGAGCCAATGGGTGATCTCACTCGGTGGATCGGTCACGTCACGGCCGATTCTACGACCGATGGGCTACCGAGTGTTCGCCTCGAGTTCTCGGTGTTCGCCCATCACTCCAGTACTGGTCCCTGGTACACAGCGTTTCGTCACAAGGCTGTCCGGTTTCGCAAGGCGTCTGCGCGTGTCCGTGTGATCGGTACGAAAACTGATCCCTCGAGCTCCTGAGTGGCCCCGAAAGGGAGCCTCCCACGCCCATCGGCGCCCCCACTGCCGATGGGCCTTTTTTGTGTGCGGCCAACGTGCCGGTATGCCAGGTGTTCGTACCGACGTTCCGGCGTTCACCCCACAGCTCCGTTGCTCGCCCCTGCCAGAAGGCTTTTCATCACAAGGCTGTCCGGTTTCGCGAGGGATTTCCGCGTGTCCGCGCGATCGGTGGCCGCCACGTCGACGGTGGGAAGATTCGCTTCCCGTGGCGGCGCCGATCGTCCCGTTCACCTTCGTACAGACACGAAACCAAGGAGAAGACGATCATGAAAACGTTGTTCACGAAACCCGCTCGCCTCATGGTCCTTTTGATGGCCCTGGCGCTGGTCGCCACGATGGCCCACGCCGATGCCGGTCATCGTTTCGCCACCGAGCCCGGTGTGCTGGGCGACGCGCTGCTCACGCTCACCAACCCGTCGAACGACGTGATCGAGGTGCGGATCGATCTGTGGAGCTCGCGGGTCGAGGATCGCCGGGTCTACGAGGTCGAGCTCGAGGCCAACGGTCGCACCACCTTGACCCTCGATAGCTCGATCGCCTTCGATCGCCTGGTCGCCGAATCGAATAACGCCTTCGAAGCCTCGCTGGTCGACGCTGACAATGCACCGGTCACGTTCGCCACACGTGCCACTACATGTCAGGGTGACTGGACACTGACCTGTGACAGCAGCTGCTCGCTCGGCCCCTTCACCGCGACTGGCCGGGTCGAGGACGGTGACAAAGTGTTTTGGAAGCTCAACGAACCGAAGAACCCGCATGTCGCCTGGGAAACCGTCGGCGATCTCGGCATCACCGCGACCTGGGACACCAACGGCGGTAGCTGCCCGACCGAGGTGACCAACTCGCTCGGTCACACCTACACCGTGTCGATCAGCACGGGTGGTGGCGGTGGCTGCATCGAGGAGCCCTGTGACGGCCCCTTGATCGAAGGCCAATAAGTCATCCAGCTCCTGAAGTGGCCCCGAAAGGGAGCCTCCCTCACCCATCGGCGCCCCCACTGCCGATGGGCCTTTTTGTGTGCGGTAGTGTTGCCCGGAACGGTCAAATAGCTCATTCTGCGCGCGAAATTGTACAATCGACGCTAAATTGTCTAATTTTTCTCGCGAAATTGTACAATTGAGCGCTCATACCGATCTTTTTGGTTTCAAATTGTATTCTTTGCAGTCCTGCGTCAAACCGATTCCCGATCACGTCCACTAACACACTTCAGCTCTCACCTGAGCTTTTCGCGGGGACGTGGCGTTTTTGACGCCTATGAAACACCCGACCAAGGCCCACGATCCACCCGCTCGAGCCTTGAACACTCTCGTTTTCGAGCCTTTTATCCCGTATCCCGTCTCGATGTGACCAAACGGTCCGCTCGGGCTCAATCCGCTATCACAGGTCCACCTAAAATCGATGAAATTTCTCATAGGCGGTGTTTTTCCGACCTATGAAAAAAATGACCAGATTCAGTCTCTCTCCCCCTACCTTCTGGTGTGTGCGAACGAGCCGGCCGTTCGTGCCCGCGACACACACGAAACGACAGGCGCCGCCGGCTGGCGCGAAAAGAAGGAGAGAGCCATGCGAACCCCATCCAAAACCGCCCTCGGGCACCAGTACCGCTACCGCGATTTGATGAGCACGATCGCCGAAATCGGCGACGAGCTTCTGCCGCCGCTCGGCGCGGCCTTCAACACCGTGGTGGCGGAGGGCGAGACCACGCCCGATGTCGCGCTGCTTCGCGACTTGCTCATCCGATTGCTCGACCTCCAGGTCGACAGCATGGTGAGCAGCGAGGAAGCACTGATCGCGCGTCAGGCGAGCGCCATCGATCCGCGTTTGCGTCGCGACCGAGCGGCCGCCAACGTACGTGACCGGCTGGTGCGCTTGCGTCAAGCCGCCGATACCTATTTCGGGCCCCGTGGTGTCGAGTTGGTGACCATCACCAAAAACACCGCGAGCAATCCGGAAGGGTTGTGGCGTCAGGCCAAGCAAACCCTCGACCGGCTCGCCGATCCAGCGGTGCCGACGCCACCACCGATCGTCGACGGAGGACCCACTGATCTGAGCGTCTTCGCTCTCGATCTCGAACAGGCCACCGCTGACTTGCTCACCGCCCTCAACGAAACGAACCGAGCACGCAAACGCATCAGTCTGCAGACCGATGCGAAATCACGTGCGTTCGATTCCATCGACCGGATCACCGTCGGGGTCGGTCGGATCGTCGAAGGTCTGTGCCTGCTCGCCGACCGGCGCGATCTGGCCGACCGCACCCGCGCCGCGATCCGGATCCCGTCACGACGTGGCAACGTCGCGGCGCCGGAAGAGGTAACGGAACCGGTCGACCCGCCAGCCGAGCCCACTGAGGATCCCCGTGAACCGGGTGATCCGACCGTGATGCTCGTCTAGCTTTCGTGTTCGTTCACCCCGGCTTTCCTTCCGGAAAGCCGGGCCTTTTTCCCAGGTTCGAATTCGAAGCACCGAACCAATCAGCGGGCGTTCATCGGGATAAATTGCCGCCTCGCCACCCGACTGTTAGGGTCTCCTCGGTTCATGCAATACCCCTACTCGCCCGACTCCCTGGAGTGAGCCATCATGCGACTTTTGTTCCCGACTCCCGGTTGGACTCCCGTCGAAGGCGACGCGCGACGCGACCTCATGGAGCAGGTCACGCCGATCGACGATACCCACGAGCTTCACGATGATTCGACCGTGGTGAAGCGTACGCCGCTGCCGTTTTACGACAATGTCGATCTGCTCGCGATCTACGACGAAACCTGGACAAACGAGCAGCTGATCGTCTACTACCTCACGCTCGAGGATCAGCTCTTTCGGCTCAATGGCACATCACCCCCGATCCATGAGGTCAACGCCAAGGCACCGATCAAGCTCGAAGAAAGCAATGCCCTGAGCTACCTCAAGTTCTTTTGCTTCTTCGTCCACGGCAAAGAGGGCGCTTTCTACATTTTCGAAAACCTCGACGACCCGTTCTTGACGCAAGACATCATCGAAGATCGCAAGAAGATCATTCAATCGCTGCTCCAACCCGCGACCCTGATCCACATCACCGAAGACGGACGCTTTTTCTGTACGTGTTTGATCTGGTACGCCGACGCGCTCTTTTTCAGCAATATGGTGATTCAACCAACGGGCATGATCGAGATGTCCGATGACGAGCCCATGGCCGCCGATCTTCCCGCGCGTATCCGTGTCCCTCTGAGCTGATCGATGTCGACTCCCGAGATCTTCATCTCGTATGCGCGTTCCGACGGCTTCGAAGCGAGCCGTGAGGTCGAAGCTTTCCTGCAGGACCACGGGTTTGCCATCTTCCGCGATGTCGTGAGCCTTCAAGCCGACCGAGGCTGGTGGAATCAGATCGAAGAAGCACTCCAGGTGGTCAATCATCTGGTCTTGATCCTCACACCCGCCGCGCTGACCTCGAAGGAGACCCTCCGCGAATGGCGCCGGGCACGCGCGCTCGGGGTGAATGTCCATCCGGTGCTCATGGCTTCCAGCCTCGATTTGTCACGCGCACCACGTCGACTGCGCGCCCGCCACATCTACGATTACTCGTATGAGGAGCAACGAGATCGACTGATCCGCGAGCTCGAACATCCCAGCAAGACGGTCCGGGTGCCGTTCATGGTCGGCGATCTTCCGGATGGCTATGTCGAACGCCCGACAAAGCTCAACCGGATCAAATCCGCATTGATCGATCATCGCGGTGACCCGATCACGACGACGGTGGCGCTACGCGGCGCCGGGGGGTACGGCAAGACCGTATTGTCGATCGCCCTCTGTCACGACGAGGACATTCAGGATGCCTTTCAAGACGGCATCATCCGCGTCGAGCTCGGCGAAAGCCCACAGAATCTACGCAGCCTGATCGTCGATTTGATCGAGAGCCTGACCGGCGAGCGCCCGGGATTCGAAACCCAAGCCGCCGCGAGCAACCGGCTCGCCGAGGTGCTCGGTGACCGTCATCTGCTCTTGGTGATCGACGATGTGTGGCATCGACGTCATCTCGCGCCGTTCTTGATGGGGGGTCGCAACTGCGCTCGTCTGATCACCACTCGGGACACCCGTACCCTGCCCGATTCGGCCCATCTGGTGTTGATCGACAAGCTCGCTCCCAACGAGGCCTTCGAGGTGCTCACCGCCGACCTCGACCCGGAGGCGATCACCACCCACCGGTCGCGGATCGAGACTCTGGCCAACGACCAGTTGCGCCGCTGGCCTCTCCTTCTCCGCCTGGTCAACAGTCAGCTGCGTCGACAGGTGAATCGGCGGCGCAAATTGACCGACGCGCTCTCTCTGGTGGAAGGCTCACTCAAGAGGCGCGGTCTCGACGCCTTCGACGAGACTCGATCCCAATCGCGCAACGATGCCGTGTCCCGCACGATCGAGGTGAGTCTCGAGCTACTCTCCGAGGGCGATCGCGAACGCTTCGTCGAGCTGTCGATCTTCCCGGAAGACATCGATATCCCGCTCGACACGGTCAACAAGCTGTGGCGAGCCACCGCCTCGTTCGAGTTCTACGACACGGACCGGCTGACGCAAGATCTCGCCGATCTCTCGCTCATCCTCGAAGCCGATTTGGGACGCGCGGTGATCCGTCTCCACGACGTCATTCGCTTCTACCTGAACAATCGACGTGACCGAGCGGACCGTGCGCGTACGCACGCCGCCTGGGTACGCGCCTACGATCGTGCATGCCACGGTGCGTTTCATGAGATCGACCCCGAGGACACCTATTTCCATCGGTGGCTCATCTACCACATGGAGCGTTCGGGAACGGGCGACGATGGCTATGTCGATCGCATCGAATCGCTTCTTCTCGACTACGCATGGCTCGAAAAGAAGCTCGCGGTCACCGGCCCACTACCCGTGATCGACGATTACCGGGTCGCCGAAGACGACCCCGAGCTCGCCCTCGTTGCCGTCGCCCTCGACCGCGCCGCCGCCACGCTGGCCCGTGATCCCGCGCAGCTCGGCGCTCAGCTGGTTGGTCGATTGCCTCGCGAAGGTCGCTTGAAGACGCTGATCGACCCGATCCGGCCACACTCGCGGTCCATCGTGCTACCGACGTTTGCATCGCTGACGTCGCCGAGCGACGAGGTCCGACGGCTCACCCATCCCGAATCGAAGCTCATTCGCTTCCTGGTCGTCGACGACGATCGAATCCTCACCGCGACCAAAGAGGGTGAGGTCCAGCTCTGGAGCTTGTCGACCGGCTCGCGTCAATTCGAGCTCCATGACCACACCGCCGAGGTCACCGCGCTCGAGCTTCTGACTGACTCCCTCGCGCTCTCGCACTCGACCATCGACGGCGCGACGCGAGTCTTCGATCTCACCACCGGCACCGAGCGCCACAAACGCAAGTGGAGCTACAACCCGCCCAAAGAGGGAGCTCGGAAACCCGACAAAGGCTATGACAACGAGTCGCTCAACAAGCGCGTCACCGATTGGCGAGCCCAGATTCGACGTCTGTCGCCCGTCGTATTCGTGTGCTACATCAGTAAGGGCACACAGCTCGACCCCACCGAAGACGAGACCCGACCCACTGAGGAACACGGTGGAGCGAGCTATTTGTTTTTCTTCGATCTCGTCACGGACGAGAAACTCGCGACGACCTCGAAACCACGGGGATTCGGCGGCTACCGAATCGATCACGCTTGGACGATCGATCCATTCCGACTCCTGACGGTATGCACCGGCGCCTACATGGATCCGTTCCAGGAGCGTCAACAGCCATCGAGTCAGGTCACCAGCCGATTCGTGCTGTGGAACACCTCGTTCGGCTACGAGCTTGTCCAATTCGACGCCGGTTCGTTTCTCGAGACGACAAACGGAGCCTCCCAAGATCAGGCCAAGCCTCCCAAAATCGATCATCTCGAGATTCTCGAAAACGACTTCATTCTCGTTTTCAGCCGCACCAAAGAGATGGTGATCTGCTTCGATCTCCGTACCGGCAACGAGCTTTATCGATCACCGCTCAGCGGCCAGCCCAAAAACTCATTTCATCGCGTCGATGACGAACACGCGATATGGACCCTGAACGACAATCGGTTCGCGCTCTTCGATCTCAGCTCGGGTGAGCAGATCCGGGACTATGTGGGTCACACCGACACGGTCGTTTCACTCCTGAGCGTCGAAGGCCGGCTGATTTCCGCCTCGGAGGAAGGCTCGATCCGACTGTGGGACCGCGAGTCGACGACCGAGATCGCCACGCTTCAGCTGCCGGGCGCCGTGGTCGACATGACCATCCATGACAACCAGCTGACGGTGATCTCGGAAAGCAGCTGGATGCACAGCGAGAATTTCGATCTCCTCATCGTGTCCCCGGACGATCTCACCGTACAGAACCGTCTCACTGGTTTGAGCGACTTCAAAGAAAGCACCCACCTTCCCGACGGCAATCGACTCGTAACGTTGAACCAAACCGGCTTGGTGCAGGTGTGGGATCTCGCTTCACCACCGACCAACACCGTCGAACGCAGTCATATCGAGAGTGTCTCCGCGGTTCGCTTCGTCCCCGGATCGCGCGGCCACGTGATCTCGGGGGCTCGCGACGGATCGATCGTGGTGATCGAACGCCAAACCGGACGAACGGTTCATCGTCTACACGGTCATCGTGGCGCCATTCGCGCCATCGAGGTCTCGGCGGACGGCAGCCGCGCCATCTCCATGGCCGTCGACTCACGCGCCATCCTCTGGGATCTCGAGCACGGCGAGTCGATTCACGTCCTCGAAGGGCATGTCGGACCCGTCAACCGAGCCCTGTTCTGGGATGACTCGACCATCCTCACCGCGGGTTTCGACGGCACGATTCGTCGTTGGGCGCTCGACGATGGACACGAAACCCACCGCGGACTCGGGCACCTCGCATCGATCACCGCTCTGACCCGGCTCGGTACACACCGCATCGCGACCGCATCCGTGGACAAAACGGTGCGGTTGTGGGACGTCACCGACCAGGGGTTCACCCCGATCACGGGCATCAATATCGGTGACGCTCCGGACGAGCTCCGCCGGCTCGAGACCGACGATGATCAGGCGCATCAGCTTTGGGTCACCACGTCTGGAGGCAAGATCGTCCAGATCGACGAGCACGGCAACTTCACCGTGCTCAGCACGACGGGCACCACCGTCGAAGCGGTGGTCTGGCGACCGGTCGACGACGAAACCATCGAGCTCGACCTTGCGAGCCACGAACGTCCGGAAGCGACGGTTCATCGTCTATCCGGTCATCGCAGCCCGGTGCGCAGCGTCGAGGTCTCCGAAGACGGTGGCTACGCCATAGCGATGACGATCGACTCGCGCGCCACGGTGTGGAGTCTCGACGACGACGAAGCGATCCAGACGCTCGAAGGGCACGTTGCACCGATCAAACGAGCGCTCTTCTGGGACGACGCAACCGTGCTTACCGCGGGCTTCGACGGAACGATCCGCCGCTGGAACCTCGAGAACGGTCAGGAGCTTCATCGCGGTCTTGGTCACATCGCGTCCATCATCGCCATGGTCAAAATCGACGGTCGGATCGCCACGGCTTCGATGGACCAAACGGTGCGATTGTGGGAGATCAGCGACGACGGCATCATCCCGATCACGAGCGTCGAGATCGGCGCCAAACCGAAAGAGCTACGGACCTTTCCCACCAAAGACCGGCAACGACGACTCCTGGTCATCACGACCGAGGGCAAGCGGTTGCAAATCGACTCCGAACACCGACTCTCCGAGCTCGAAGAAAGCGGCGACATCCTCGAGGCCTGCCCCGATCGTCGTCTCGTGTGGCTACGACGCGACGACGAACCGGTCGAGACCTATCGCTCGACCGACAACGGCCTCATCCCCCTGCAGTCATTCGAAGCACCCGACGAATTCACGATCGCCGGTGTCGACAACGGCAAGCTGATCACCATCGAACAACGACGACGCATCGTGCTGCGCAACGAGCTCGATGGTGCACCGCTCGCGGCGATCGATTTCGACTCCGATCTCATCGTTCACCACGTCACGCCAGGCAGTGTCCTGCTCGGCGACAAACTCGGTCAGATCCACGTCCTCGACATGACGAGCGAAAACTGAGTGCCGATGCTGTTGAGAGGCCGAAAAAATACCCCGGTGGACCTGCTCCACCGGGGCCAGCCTTCATTCACGTCATCGCAATTACGCTTTTCGGAACAGGGGCAAGCGACCTCCGGCCCAGCCGGGGAACATGGCTTGGTCGTCGGTGATGCCCAGGTGGTGACCGGCGACTTCGGAGAAAACGGCGCGGAAGTCGGTGGTCACGGGCAGGTCGCGGCCCTCGAAGAGGACGTCGGGGGAGATGCCGGGGAAGTCGCCGTGGACTTTGCCACCGTCGACGTCGCCACCGAGCACGAAGAGACAGGAGCCGTGACCGTGGTCGGTGCCAGCGGAGCCGTTTTCGCGGACGGTGCGGCCGAATTCGGTCATGGTCATGACGACGACGTCGTCGCGATGGACGCCGAGGTCGTGCCAGAAGGCGGTGATGGCGCGGCTGAGGTCGGCGGCGCGACGCGCGAAGCTGCCTTGGCCGGCACCCTGGGCGACGTGGGTGTCCCAGCCACCGGATTCGGCGAAGGCGACTTCGAGACCCACTTCGGATTTGACCAGGAAGGCGATCTGTTTGAGGGCGTCGCCGAGCGGGCCTCGGGGGTAGTTGGCGCCCGCCGCCGGTCGATAGCGCGAAACGTCGAGCCGTTCGAGGGCGTGCATGGCTTCGAAGGTATCGTGGGCGGTGGCGCCGAGGAGGTCGTTGGAGGTTTGCTCGTAGAGCGCTTCGAAGCCTTGACCGACGACCGGCGCGAGGGCGCCGCCACGACCGGGAGGTTGGACTTTGAATTCTTCGAGGTCGGTAACCGCGAGCGCTGCGTGGTCACCGTAGAGAGAACGCGGCATGGCCGGGGTCATGGCGACGGCGCGAAACGGCGTGGTGTCGTGACCGAGCTCGCCGACGACGCGATTGAGCCAGCCGTCGGGGGTGCCTTTGCGACCCGGCGTGCCGCTTTCCATGTAGTCCTGGGCGTCGAAATGCGAGCGGGTGCTGTGGGGCGAGCCGGCCGCGTGCACGATGGCGAGGGCGTTGTCACGCCACAAGGGCTCGAAGGCGGCCATCGACGGGTGGAGACCGTAACCTACCCCGAGATCGAGGAGACGTTGGTCGCCGGCGCTCTTGGCGGCGCTCATTGCGAGACGGGGCCGCAGGTCTTGGAGGCTGCCGCCTTTGAGCGTTTCGGCGGTGAGCGGGGTGACGGCGGCGAGACCGTCCATGGCGCCACGTTGAAAGATGGTCACCAGGACTTTGCGCCGACCGAAGGGGCCGGGGGCGGCGGCGGCACGCGCGGCGCGACCGAGAAAGGTCGGTCCGGCGCCGAGGGTGAGAAGGGCGATGCCACCGCTCTTGAGGAAAGCTCTACGATCGAACATGGTGTCATTCTCCGAAGATGGATCTGTTGATCAGCGGCGCTGGAACTCGGGGGAGCCGATCACCAAGCCGACGACGCGGGCAATGGCGCTCGGGGTGAGCGGCACGTCGGGCTCGGCGACGATCACTTCGCCCGGCAAGAGCGCTTCGAGCTCGAGATCACGGGTGCGTTCGGGGGTGGCGTTGGCGACTTTGATCGCCATTTGCGGATCGAGGGCGAGCGGCAGGAGGCGATCGACGGTGGCGGCCGCGTCACGCTCGGGAAGCAGCCTCGGCACCCAGGTTTCGAGGGCGTCTTCGAGCGATTCGGGTTCGCGGCCCCCGGTGAGGACATCGAGGTCGACGGTGACGCCTTGGATCGTGCCACCGGCCAGGGCGAGCCCGAAGTTCATCCGCGCCAACAAGGACCCGGTGTTGACCCAATGCGCGGCCTTGTCCGGGTAGCCAGTCGGCGCCTGGTAAGCGTAGAGCGGCTGCCCCATGTCCCGGATAGCCTCGAGGATCTGGCGAGGATCACCGAGCTCGGCGTCGAGCGCACGCATCGCCGACGCGGCGAGCTCGAAGGGCGATTTGATCTTGGCGCCCCGGGTGGCCGACGCCCAAAACTCGGGTGACGCCACCAGAGCGCGGACCACCGGCTCGATCTCACCGTCGGCATCGAGGTAGACGGCGGCGAGACGATCGACCAGAGCCGCCGACGGTTCTTCCGAGACGAATCGCACCGCCAATTTACTCGCCAGATGGCGCGCGGTGGACGGATGGGTGGCCAGGATGTCGAGCACCTGGAGACCGTCTTCGATACCGCGTCCGGCCGGTAGCTTGGTGCCGAGCACGTTCTTCTTCTCGGCGTCGTGCACGTCGGCACGGAAGACGAAATCACCTTCGACGACGAAGCCAGCGCTCGGGTACCGCCGCGCGCGCTCGAGCCGGCGTTCGATATCACCCCGTTCGGCTACCTCGTGCGGGATCATCGCCCAGCCGGTAAAGGCCCGCGCCACCTCGACGACGTCCTCTTGGTCGTAGCCCCCGTCGACCCCGAGGGTGTGGAGCTCCATCAGCTCACGCGCGTAATTCTCGTTGAGACCGGTGGGGCGTCGTTCGTTGCGCTGGGAATCACCATCGATACGGCCACGATCGCGGCCGAAACGGGCTCGATCGGCGCTCCGGCCACCACGTCTGCCAAAGCGGTTGTTGCGCTGCAGCGCCGCGAGCCGAGAGTCGAGAGTGGTCGTGGTGCCTTCGGGCGCCACCGAGCGCATGTTGTCGAGATAGAGCAACATCGCCGGGTGTTTGGCGGTGGCTTCGAGCATGTCGCGAAACGAGCCGAGCACGAACGGCGCGATGGCGTCACGCTCGTAGGTGAGCACGTAGGGACGCGCCTCGTTGTCGGTGATCGAGACGTTGAAGTGGTTGAACCAGAAGTCGGTGAGCACTTCGCGCACCTGGTTTTCACCGTAGACGGCGCGCATCAATTTGGCGGTCATCAGCTGACCGGTGAGCTCGCGTTGCGGTTTGTAGCCTTGTTCCCGCGCCCATCGGCGAAGCTCACGATTGCCGGCCATGTCGCGAACGTCGGACTCACCGGCCAAGACGGCGCCGAGCTCTTCGTCGGTGACCACGCCGGCTTCTTGCGCCTCGCGGAGCATCAACGCCGGTCGACGGTAGACCTGAGTAAGCTCTTCGGTCGACATCCAAAGGGCGTCGAAACCGGCCAGGCGACGATCGAGGTCGAGGTCGTCGACACCTCGTAGTTGAGCCGTGAACCACGCTTCGGGCCCCAGCTCGGCAACGGCTTCGACCTCACCGGGACGCGCGCCGTGGGCGAATCGATCGAGGAGATGAGCGGCAGCCTGCTCGGCGGTGAGACCGGCGTCACGCCACGGCATGGTGACCGCGGCGTCCGTCGGCGCGGCGCCCGTCGGCGCGGTGCCGGCCGGCGCAGCGACGGCTGGCGCGGCTACGGCCGTCGCGACGACGACCAGCGCGCCGCTCAGCAGCGTGGCGAAGAGGCGTAAGGAAGCATCATTCATGACGGATCTCCTTTGCGAGGCTGCGCTGACCCAGGTGTGCGAGCTGTACAGGTCGAAGCCTCGTTCTCGACACGGTGTCGATCACCGTGTCTTACTCGGTACAACCCGTCAACTCGTCATCTCTTGCGTCGCCAAGCCGGATTTCTTCGCCCCGCCGAGCTCTTCGAGCGGTTCCGGTCCCGTCGACAGGCCTTCACCGTAGGAACGACCGAAGGGTCCGTCGGAAGCGACGACCCGATTGCGACCGTCGCGTTTCGCCTGGTAGAGCCGGCGATCGGCCTCGGCCACCGTGTCGATGAGGGTCTTGGCGTCCATCGGCCACACCGCGACGCCGATCGATACCGTGACCTGGGTGCTCTTGCCCTTGCCGATCGATACCGGAGCGCGGGCGACACGGGCTCTCAATTGCTCCATACGTCTCCAGGCGTTGTCCGCGTCCATGCCGGGGAAGATTCCGGCGAATTCTTCCCCGCCATATCGCGCTAGGAGATCGGTGCTGCGAAACGAGCCTTCGAGCACGCGCGCCACCGAACGCAGGGCTTCGTCACCGGCGAGATGACCGTAGGAGTCATTGAAACGCTTGAAGTGGTCGATATCCATCATCACCACGGTCACCGGCTCACCCGAGCGCGCGGCGAGCGCGCCGAGACGCTGCAGACTGTCGTCGAAGACACCGCGATTGGCTAGACCGGTGAGCCGGTCGCTGGTCGACAGTCGACGCTGCTCACGGGCTCGGTCGACGATGGTGATGGCGAGCCCGGTGGCGATCACCAACAAGGCCATACGGACGACCTGCAAGCCCCACTGCACGTCGGCCGAAGCGAGACCCCCGACGAGGATGGCGTATTCGAGCAAGAGGAAATATTGCGTCACCGCCGCCGCGCCGGTGAGCGCACAGATCCGCCAGTCGTAACGCAAGCTGGTGGCACCGATGGCGAGAAAGTAGGCCGGAAAGATCACCAGATCATTGGTGGCACCGAGCGGATTGCCCAATTTGACGAAGAGGGCGAGGGTTAGGGTCACCAGCGAGACGTCGAGCACGCCGCTGAAGAAACCGATCCAGCCCCGTCCCCAGCTACGCATGACCGCCGCGTAGACCACCAGCGCTTCCGCGAGCGCCGCCGCCGACACCCACAGGATGGCGCGGATGTTCTCGTCGGAGCCGTCTTCGAAGTAGAGCTGGAATGGAATGTAGAGCAACGAGACGATGATCAGCAGCCGAATACCGGCGATCATGATCTCGCCGCGCAAACCGGCGTCGACCAGCTCGGGGTCAGGTGGCGTCCAGATCCGGTCGAGCACCCGCCGGATCAGCGACGGGCGTACCTGAGCCACGTAGCCAGAGCTCGCCGCATCGCCAGGGGCCGGCCTCGGTGCGGCCTTCGGTGAAGCCCCCCTAGGCGCGGCCGGACCAGCCTGGAGCGGATCCGCCCGGCGCGACGTATCACGGCGGCGCTCGCCATGGCGTCGTTCGCCCTGACGTCGGTCGGCCGCCCCTTCCGAATTCTCAGCCCCTCGCGTCACAACACGATCCCCATACGCGCCCATCGGCGCCCAGTCGTCAACGATTAGGCCCGTCGGAGAAGAATGTTCTGTAGCCTCCGACATTCTCCCCTGTCGCAAGCCGACCAGCAAGAGGTTCACTCAGATCGCTCGATCATCGATCGAGCAAGATGTCCAGGCGGAAGGTCAATAGGCATCGAAGACGGATACATGTTATGCTTTTCCTCACAACCCCCACAGCTTGCAATCGATCGTACAGTCAAGGAGCCTTCATGCGCATTTTCCACGGTGCTCGCAGCCGTGCCGTCGTGCTCGCGATTCTGCTCGCCTCAGGGTTGACCACTACCGCCAGCTTTGCCGACACTCCGAAGCTCGAACAAACCGCTATCGACCAGATGCTCGCGCTGCGCGCGGAGAAACTCTCCCGCACCCCGGCTCAACAGAAGATCGCTTCGGGGTTGCTCTACGCTCTCGACCGCTCGCGTGGGGGTGAGCTCACCACCCGACACGTGCCTCAGCTCCGCACCCATCTCGACCGCGACCACGACGGACGGGTGTTGATCGATCTCGACGGCGCGATCACTCCATTGCTCGAAGCGCTGGTGGACGATCTCGGGGGTGAGATCGTCAACGCACACCCACGCTTCGAGGCCATGCGGCTGTGGCTACCGCTCGATCGGATCGAGGAGCTGGCCGCCGATGCGTCGGTCCGCACGATGCGTCCGGCCGATCTCTACGCGCTCCAGATGATCAACACCACCGAGGGTGACGTCGCCCACGCCGCCGACACCGCGCGGGTCGCCTTCGGCACCGACGGCACTGGCGTCAAGGCGTGCGCCATGTCCGACAGCGTCGACGCCCTCGCCACCTTGCAGGGCAGCGGCGATCTGCCACCGGTGGTCGATGTCCTGGCCGGTCAGAGCGGCAATCCGGGCTCGTCCGAAGGTACCGCCTTGCTCGAGATCCTCCACGACATGGCGCCGGGCGCCGAGCTCGGCTTCGCCACCGGTATCGGCGGCCCCGCGCAGATGGCGCAGAACATTCTCGATCTCGCCGCCTCCGGTTGCGACGTGATCGTCGACGACATCCTCTATCTCGCCGAGGGTGTCTTCCAGGACGACGTGATCGCCCAGGCGGTCGAGACCGTCTACGACCAGGGTGTGTTCTACGTCACCTCGGCGGGCAATTCGGGCAACCTCGATAGCGGCACGTCCGGCGTGTACGAAGGCCAGTATTCGGCCACCGCGCTACCGGCGCCACTGGCCGTCGCGGGTCTCTCGGCGCATGATTTCGATGGCGCTGGCGACGCCGGCAACGAGGTCACCGAGCAAGCGCTCAACCCGAGCCCGCTCTTCACCCTGCAGTGGTCGGATCCGCTCGACGGGTCGACCAACGATCACGACTTCTTCTTGCTCGACGCCGCGATGGCCAACGTGCTCGCCGCCTCGACCTTTACCCAAAACGGCACGCAAGATCCGGTCGAAGCCATTCCCTCACCCAATGACGACAGCGGCAACCATCTGGTGGTCGTGCTCTTCGACGGTGTCGCCGATCGCTTCTTGAACGTCAACACCCATCGCAGCTTTCTCGAGCACGCCACGGATGGCCAGATCTTCGGTCACCCGGGCTCCGACAAAGCGCTCACCATCGCCGCGGTCGATGTCGCCTCGGCCGCTGGTGGTGTCTTCGTCGGCGGTGGCGCCAACCCGTCCGAGCCCTTTACCTCCGATGGCCCGCGTGAGATCTTCTTCAACGACGACGGCACGCCGGTCTTGGCGCCCGTGATTCTCAACGATCAGAACCAGGTCCCGCCCGGCCCGGTTCCGCAAATGTCGACAACCCGTCAGAAACCCGATGTCGCCGCCGCTGACGGTGTCTCCACCGCCACCCCGGGTTTCAATCCGTTTTTCGGTACGTCGGCATCGGCGCCCCACGCCGCGGCGATCAGCGCCCTGGTCAAGGCACGATTCCCGAACATCACGAACGACGAGCTCTTCGACGACTTCCTGAGTAGCGCGCTCGACATCGATGACCCTGGATTCGATCGCAACTCGGGCAACGGCATCCTGATGACCGATCAGGCTTTGGGAAACACCCAAGACATCTTCAGCGACGGCTTCGAGTCGGGCGACACGACCGCCTGGTCGAGTACCGTCGACTGATCGGTCTCGCCTGATCCCGTGGCCAAAACGACGCGGCGTGGCACCATGCCACGCCGCGTTTTTCATTCCCGATCCGATCGGCGTATCGAGTCAGCTCCGAGGCGCCGGCTCCTGCTGGGTCACACAGTGAATCCCGCCACCGTTCTGGTAGATGCGATCGACCTCGAGCGTGACGATCTTCCGTTTGGGATAGAGCTCGCCCAGTTTGGCGACGGCGAACGCATCGGCTTTGGCATCGCCGAATTGCGGGGTGTACACGGCGCCGTTACCGACGTAGTAGTTGGCGTAGCCGGTGAACATACGCTCGGAGCGTGGCTGGGTCGCGCTGGGAATGTCGACGATGGTGAACGAGCGCCCCTTGGCATCGGTCGTCGAGCCCAGGATCTTGCGGGCTTCTTCGAGGGTTCGGCCCCATACCGAGCGATCGTCGGGGTAACCACCGGTCATCAAGACACCCGGCCGGACGACGCGAAGAAAGCCGTCGATATGGCCGTCGGTGATGTCGCGCCCTTTGACCCCCGGTAGCCAGATCACTTTCTCGATCCCGAGCACCCGCTTCAGCTCGATCTCGATTTCCTTTTGCGACAGCCCCGGGTTGCGATTGTCGTTGACCCAGCAGCTGTCGGTGAGGAGAAGGGTGCCTTCGCCGTCGTATTCGAGACCGCCTCCTTCACCCACGACACCAGCGCGTTCATACGGCACGCCGAGCCCGGTGGCGATCGCTTTCGCCACCTTTTCGTCGTTCTCGCGTTGCGTTTGCTTGCCGCCCCAACCGTTGAAGTTGAAATCGATCACGGCGACCGCACCGGTCTTGGTGTGGACAAAGACCGGTCCGCTATCGCGCGCCCACATGTCATCGGTCGGAATGTCGACCAGCTCGACCTTGGGGCCACAGAGCTCGGCGGCCAAGGCGTGGTGCTTTTTGGCCGCCAAGAGTCGTACGGGCTCGTGCTCGGCGATCGCTGTCGCCAAACGAGCCAGGCTCGCCTGGATGCTCTCGAAGTAGGCCGTCGAGCGACCGTAAATCTCCGGTCGTGAGGGCCAGCACATCCAGGTGCGAGTGTGCGGTGCTTCTTCGGCGGGTACGGTGAAGTCGAGCACGGTAGGCCTCGTCAGTTCGGCACCGACACCCCGGCTCGCGGCGATTCCGGCCACGAGGCTCGACCACAGGAAGTCTCTACGATTCATGTCTTCACCTCGATCCTCCAGAAGCGCTGTCAGTAGACGATTTCGACGGTCAAGCCTAGCTCGCCACCGAGCGTGACGGTGGCGTCATGGAGATCGCAGACCGCCGCCACCAGGCTGAGACCCAGACCGTTGCCCCGTTCGCCGCGATGACGTTCGAGACGATAGAAGCGTCGAAAGACGTTTTCGCGCTCCGTCTCGGGAATACCGGGACCGCTGTCACGCAAGACGATGCGGTGACGGTCACCGTCGGGTTCGAGAACGAGCTCGACTTGACCGCCCTTCGGTGTGTATTTGAGCGCGTTCTCGACCAGGTTGCTGAGCGCCTGGAGCCACAGATCGCGATCACCGATCTTCTCGGCCGAGACCGTGGCCTCGCGCCACAGGAACTCGACGCCTTTCTCGGCGAAGACCGGCGCGTAGAGCTCGGCGACATCGGCGACCGTTTCGGCGAAATCGAAATGACGGAAGCCTTGTTTTTTGACTCCGCTCTCGACCTGGGCGATCCGCAGCAGGGCGTTGAAGGTGCCGAGGATTTGATCGGCCTCGGCCTGCACCGAATCGATCAGCTCCGGGTCGGGGCGGCGACGGAGAAGATCGAGCTGGCCTTGGAGACGTGACAGCGGGGTGCGGAGATCGTGAGCGATGCTGTCGCCGACCCGGGTCAAGGCCTGGACGGTATGCCCGAGCTGGTCGAGCGTGACGTTGATGGTGCGCGCCGCGGTGGCCAAGTCGGGATCGAGCGAACGGGTGCGCAGACGCGCGCGGATATCGCCTTTGGCCTGTTGGCCGGCGGCCAAACGCAGGGTGTAGAGAAAGCGACGCATGAAGCGTGTTTGCAGCCAGGCCAAGAAGAAAGCCAAGGGCACGCCACCGTAGAGCACCAGATTGCGCAGCAGCCGGCTGGATGCGATGACCGCGCGTTGATCGTCGAATCGCATGCCCATCTTGAGCCGGCCGCCATCCTGGAGCGACCGCTCACGGACCAAGCACCAGTATTTTTCGTCCTCGATTTCCTCGGGTGGCACGACCTGGAGCAGCCGCAGGCTCCGCCCCGGTCGACGCTCGCGGAGCACCTCGTCGTAGGTGGAGGCGAGGATCCTGCCGTCGCTGGCGCGTAACAGGGCGCACTCACCGACTTCTTCTTCGTCGTCGAGCCGACGATACGTTTCGAGCAAGGCTTCCGTCGTCACCTCACGCGCCAGCGCAACATCGTCATAGGCGTCGGCACGGAACGCGACGAGCTCGAGCAGCGATTCGTGGAACTCGTCCGGGACCTCGTCGAGCATGATGCTGACCACGGCTTCCACGGGGAGGGATTTGACTTTGGACTCGCCGAGCAGCGCGAGCCGGTAGTCGAGAGCCGGTCGAGGCTCGGTCGCCTGGCGTCTTTCGAGCTTGATCTGCCGGACGTAGCGCGCCAGAAAGGCGTAGAAGGAATCGTCACCGGGCTCGAGCACGATGCGATCACCGAGCAACGCGTCCTCGGCCTGATGCTCGCGAACCATCTCGAAGAGTTCTTCTTCGAGAAAGTCGATTTCTTGACGGCCGGCGTCGTAGTGAAAACGGCTCAGCTTGGTATGCGCGATCGTCACCACGATGGCGCCCGGCGCCCAGGCGATCAGCGCGATCGCCAGCGCGCGCCGAAATGTCGAACCGCCCAGCATCTAGCCGGGATCGCGCATGACGTAACCGGCGCCGCGAACCGTATGGATCAGCGATGGATCGAAACCTTTGTCGATCTTGCCACGGAGGCGCGAAACATGAACGTCGATCACGTTGGTCTGCGGGTCGAAATGGATCTCCCAGACTCGTTCGAGCAACATGGTTCGCGTGACGACCTGATTGACGTGACGCATGAAGAACTCGAGCAGCTGGAATTCCCGGGTTTGCAGTGCAATGACCTTAGCACCCCGTCGCGCCTCACGGGTGAGCAAATCGAGCTCGAGATCGGCGACCTTCGGGACGGTGGACGCCGGACTCGGCGCCTCGTGCTCACGCCGCCGATGCAGGGCGGTGATGCGGGCCAGAAGCTCGGAGAAATGAAAGGGCTTGACGAGGTAATCGTCGCCGCCGACTTCCAGACCTTCGACCCGATGCTCGACGTCACCCAGCGCGCTCAAGAACAGAGCGGGCACCGTGCTCCCCGCGGCGCGCAGAGCACGCACCAACGCCAAACCGTCGAGATCGGGCAACATCCGATCGACCACCAACACATCGAACTGCCCGGTGGTCGCGCGGCTGAGCGCGGCGACACCGTTGTTGCAGATCTCGGCGAGATGCCCTTCTTCTCGCAAACCATGGGCAAGATAGTCGGCGGTCTTGCTGTCGTCCTCGATGATCAGAATTCTCACGGCATTGTCCCAGCCCGTTTCGATCCGCTTGATCTTGGCACGACAAGGCCGGAACCATGCATGACAGTCGTGTCATGTTTGGCCTGCATGCCCATTCGTCCGACCGCCCTCACATCGGCACGGCGCCATCGGCGAGATTGGCAAAAAAGACGAGAACGAACGCCATGAGGGCCACACCGACCGAGGCGAGCAGCCAGTTTCGCGCGATATCGGCTTTGTGCCGCGCCTCGACATAGTTGCCCGCCGTCTTGAGAGCATTGGCCTTGCTAGCGTAGATGATCCCCACCACTCCCGCGGGCATACAGCACAACAACGTTGCGATGATCGCCCACGGTAGGTAGTTGGGGATCGGCGCGGCGTCGACCGGCGCTTGATGTAGCGCTTGGCCCGCTGGATACCCCACCTGAGACGGCGGCTGATACGTCGCTTGCGGGTAGGAGCTCGCCACCGGTGGTGCCTGCCCCGCGACGGGTGGAGCGTAATCGGCGGCGGGTGGCGCCTGGCCGGCAACGGGCGGCGGAGGCGCCACCGGCGTAGGCGGCGGAGGCGCGGCCGGCATAGGCGCGGTTGACTGAGGCGCTACCTGCACGGGCGGAGGCGCGGCTGCCGGTGGCGGCCCCGCCGCGG
>JBCDBH010000050.1:0-22547 GCA_039184055.1 Acidobacteriota bacterium | reverse complement strand
GCAGCTCGGGCTCGAGCAGGTGCTCGTAGAGAAAGACATTGCGATCGAAGGTCAGCACCACGACCCCCGCGCAGGCCAGCACTGTGCCGACATGTCGGCGCAGCAGCACGAAGAGCAACGCCGCGGCGATCGCGCCCAAGATGGTCTGGACGATACGAACCGGTTCGTCGGCGCCGCCGCCGAGCGCTTCGAAGGCGGTTACCAGACTCAAATAGAGCGGGCTGAAATCGACCAGTCGTTCGGCGGGCAGGCTGCCCGCGAGCCATTGCCGCGCCGCGATCGGGTATTTGGTGAAGGCGAACGGAATCCCGGTGGTGGCGGCGAGGCCGGCGTGAAAGATCGCGTAGAACGCACCGGCGGCCACGGCGGGCCACCATGCCTGGTGGGTCGTCACGTGAGGATCGGTCGTTGCTCGATGCATCGACGTCACGCTCGACTCGTGGTCCGGAGTCATGCGGCCCGTCTCCGTCGGGGCGCCAGGGCGATCCAGCCCAGCGTCAGGATCGAAACGATCGACACCACGATCGCGATCATCACCGGCTGGCGGTCCGCCCAGATCTCCACCGTGTGGCGACCGCTCGGTACTTCGATCCCGATGCGGTGAAAGTTCGCGACTCGTGGGGTGACCTCGGTCTCACCGACCGTGACGCGATAAAGCGGCAGATAGGTGCGCTGCACGACCACCAGCCCACCCGTGGTCGAGTCGACCTCGAGCTCGATCCGGTCGGGTTCATCGAGCAAAATCTCGACGTTTCCTGGCGGTCCGGTCGAGGGTGGGGTCGACAACTCTTCCCCTTCGACGACCGCCGTTTGGTAATCGAAGTCGGGTCGAATCAACAGGTCGATGGTCTCGTTCAGGGTCGGTGCATGCCAGAGGGTGGTCGCCAGGTAGGCGTCGGGCGCGGGGTTTTCGATCGCGTAGAGACGGGCCTCGCTGTCGATCAACGGCGCTGAGCCGAGCGGCCGAAGACCCGGTGCGTCGAGGGGTCGATCGGCGACCAGCGCGTCGATCGCCGAGGCACGCAGGACGGCCACGGTCGGTGTGTCGTCGGCGAGCTTCAAGGCGCGCTGCAGCGCCACGGTGAGAAACGCGTCGAGCCCTTCCGGGGAGGTTTGAAATTCTGATCGAAGCCCGGCGCGGGCGGCGAACGCTGGGTCCAATTCGAGATGACCGACCCGCGCCAGCGACCGCTGGTCCGTTTCCGAACGGGTGCGGGTGGCCGGACCGAGAACACCGCTCGTATGGCCCTGGACGACTCGCGAGCCCTCGGGAAGATGCTCGGCGAGCGGCGGGGTGGTCTCGTAGATCGCGTTCGAATCGGTCGTATAGAGCGATTCGAGGAGGGTCGTCTGGAGTCCGACGTGCGCGATGAGGAGGACCGCGACCCCGAGGTGACGCCGATTGCGGGCCAGGATCATCGAAGCCAAACAGGCCAGCGCGGTCAGGCTGATCAACAGCAGGCTGCGGATCCACAACGCCCGCTGAAACCCCGCCGCGGCGGGTTGATCCGGGCGAAAGAAGCGCGCCAGCGCATCGGCGGGCCAGGAGCCGGTGATCAAGAGCCACGTCAGGACGCCGTAGACGAGAGCGGCGACGATCCCGAGCCACATGAGCCGTCGGCGCGCCGATGCATAGAGCACCCGCTCGATCGCACAGCCACCGAGCACGGCGACGCCGACCGTCACCAACTGCCAGAACTTGACCGGGTAGCGCGCCAGCGACAGCCCGGGGACGTGTTCGTAGAGCATCAGGGTCAGCGGGTTGTAGAGACCGAGAGCCGCCACCAGACCGATCATGACCATTCCCCATGCCCAAAGAAGTCGGCGGCGCGCGCCACGAAAGGCGAGCGGCAGGAGGAGCAAAGGGATCAAGCCGGGTGTGAGGGAGAAGAGGAGAGGCGTGTTACCGCCGTTGAGGGCGGCATTCCAGAAGCCGATCAGGGGATCGCCACCGGCGAACGGAACGAAAATCTCGATCGCGGTGGCGGGGTTCCAGCTCTGCGCCAGCACGCTGCGTGGTGAGTATTGCCAATAGCCACGATAGGACAGGGGCAGAATACGCAGCGTCTCGACGATCTGCGGGGCCGCCGCGAGGGTGCCGAGGGTCATCGCGCCGACGAGACCGAAGGTGCGACGAAAGCGGGTGCGGGCATGGAGCCAGATCGCCGTCGCGGTCAGCGCGAGAACCTGTAGGAGCACCAAGGGCTCGCCGCCGAGCACGAGGAGCGTCCACAGGAGACCGACGGCGAGCAGACGTCGGCGGTTGGCTTCGGGCATCGAGGCATCGAGACAGGCGGCGACGAAGGCCGGAGCCAGCGCCGCTCCGGAGATGAGATTGAAGAGATTGAGCAGCGAGAGCAGATAGCCGCTCGTGGCGTAGATCGCGCCCACCGCCCAGGCCGCCGGCCGCCGGAGCTCCCAGGCGCGGCCGAGCCAGTAACCACTCAGAGCCGCCAGCAAGAGGTGGATCCAGAAATGGGCGTTGAACGCCCACAGGGTGGATCCGACGAGGTAGAGCAGATTGGTTGGATAAAACGGTAGCCCGTTGACGTTGCCGTACAGCGGCTGGCCACCACCGCGCGTCAGGTCGATCAGTGGCGGCAGGCTGCCCTCGGCGAGAGCCTCGGCCATGGCGACCTTGAGCGGTAGATGAGTGTGGAGGACGTCGCGGAGAAAGAGCGTCTCGATTCCGAGCAGCAGCGGCAGCATCGCCATCGCCAAAAGGCCCAGGGTCGGCGTGACGAAAAGCAGAAGAAATCGGCGCAACGGAGAGGGTCTCGTGTCAGTCTAGCGGTACCGGTGCGTCGGGTCCTGCTAGGTCTTCAGTAAGCCAGGGCTCTTGCAGTGAGCCGGGGCTCTTTCAGTGAGTCGGGTCTCTTTCAGGGAACAGGTCTCTATAATACCGGCTCGCATGAGCACCCGTTCGAACTTCCTCCTCCCGCTTTTCCAGACCCTGCGTCCGTTGCAATGGGTCAAGAACACGTTCGTCTTGGCGCCGGTGGTCTTTGCTCAGCAATTGGGCGACCCCGATGCGGTCGTCGCGGCGCTCATCGCCTTCATCGTGTTCTGTGGCGCGGCGAGCACGGTCTACCTGGTCAACGACCTGCGGGATCGTGAGGAGGATCGTCGTCATCCTCTCAAATGCAAACGACCGATCGCCTCTGGAGCGTTGTCGGTGCGGACCGCGTGGATCGCGGCGGTGGTGCTCGGCGTGCTGTCGCTCGCGGGCGCGGCGACGCTGGGTGTCGGCTTTACCGTGTGGCTGGCGGTCTACCTCATCATCAATCTGCTCTACGCCTCGTGGCTCAAACGGGTGGTGATCCTCGACGTGATGGCGGTGTCGGCGGGATATGTCATCCGCGTGCAGGCGGGCGCCGTGGCGGTGGGGGTCGAGCTTTCCAGCTGGCTGCTGTTGTGCACCATCTTCTTGGCGCTCTTCTTGATTTTCTCCAAGCGTCGCCACGAGCTGGTGCTCTTGGGCGACGCCGCGGAACAGCAGCGCGCCGTGCTCAGTCACTACAGCCCGGCGTTTCTCGATCAGATGATCAACGTCGTCACGGCATCGACCGTGGTGGCCTACGCGCTTTACGCGGTCGACGACGCCAACGTCGCTCGGTTCGGCGGCGATCGTTTGGTGTGGACCGTGCCGCTTGTGCTCTTCGGCATCTTCCGCTATCTCTACTTGATCTATCAGGATCACCAGCCGCGTAATCCGACCGAGGCCGTGCTGCGCGATCTTCCCTCCGTGCTCAACGTCCTTTTGTGGGGGATGGTCGTGGTGTGGATCACCCTAACCGCCCCGACCTGATCGGTTCTCGCTACCTTTCTTACCGAAGTGGCGGAATCCGGTAGGGCTCGGTACCCGGTGGCGGGTGGTAGCGAAACACGTAGAGGACCGGTGTGTCCTCGAGCTCCCACACTTGGACCAGCTCGCCACGCGTCAGGCTTTCAGCCATCAGCTCGTTCCACCAATCACGCCGATCGACGAACATGACGAAAAGCGGTCGATCGGCGGCGGCGCGGCGCGTGAGGTCGAGCCGATCGGCAGCGATGACGGGCGAGTAGGGCGTCACCAGGGGAAGAAGCTGGATGTCTTGCCGCAACCGCTCGCTCGCGACCAGTCGCACCGCGTGCTCGATGACCGGCACCGCGAGCAGACTGTCGCGTGGCGCGTGCTCGTTCAACCAATCGAGACCGAGACGATAGCTGGTGCCCCAATAGTCGCCGGCTTGAGGTTGGTCGGTGGCGCGGGCTCCGGCGTAGCCACCGATGAGGGGGTTCCACCAGGCGAGCTGGAAAGGATGACTGCCGACGGTGGCGGCGAGGCTCGGGGTCAGGATCAGCGCGAGCAGCAGCGGTCGCAGACGGTCGGCGCGTAGGTTCGGTAGCCGTTCGAAGACCTTGCCGATCACGGTCGTCCAGCCGAGCGCGGCGAGCACCGTCATGGCGGGAAAGAGCTCAAGGAAATGTCGAACGCCGTCGAAGTTGACCGCCTGGGGCAGGATGTAGCGTCCGAGCACCACGGGTGGCCAGACGAGGAGCAACCAGGCGAAGCGGTCGCCGCGACGGGCTCGCATCACCGCGACGACGACACCGAAGAGAGTGCCGATCAAGAGGGGCAGCGGAGTCGTCAAGAGGATCGCTTCGGCGACCGGGGCGAGACTCTCGGGACGCGTGATGTCGCCACGGAAGCCGATGTATCGCAGATGCTCGAGAATGCGTCCGATCGGATCCGCCCACAGATACGGCCATACCGCCACCATCACGACGACCCCCGTCGTGGCGGCGGCGCAGCTCCACGCGGCGAGCCGCCAGCGTCGACCGCGCCATGGTTCGGGTACGGGGGCGAAGAGCAGCAAAAGCAGCGGGATGCCCGGGAGGAAAAGAGCGTTCGCTTTGCATCCCAGGGTGAGGCCCCACATCACGCCGGCGCCGAACAGCCCAGGCACCGATCCACGTTCCCACGCGCGATGGAAGACCACCAGCGTCAGCGTGTAGACGAACATCAACGGTATGTCTTTGATGTTGGCGAGAAGATGCGCGAACAGTCTCGGATGACTGAAAAGCAGGATGCATGCCGCGATCGCGGTGGCGAGGTCGCTGCGTCGCGCCACGAACGGTGCCCAGACGACGAGGAAGATCGACGCCAGGATCAAGTTGACGGCATGAAAGCCGTCGAAAGGATCGAGCCATCCCAAGCTGCTCGAGAACAGCCAAGAGGTCGCCGCGGCGAGGGTGTTCGCGACCGGGTAGTACTCCCAGGGGCGGCTGCGAAAGGGTGAGAGTCCGAGATCGGGGCGATGATCCGCGGGATACGGATCGGCGGTGAACTCCAGATAGTCCGGGTCGAACGACGTGAAGAACGACAGATAGCGCTGACCGAAAAAGAGGTCTCCCAGGGCTTCGTCCCAGGTCACGTTGTATTGATCGAGCTGAGGAAAGCTGACCGCCCACAGGACGACCACGAGGATCAGCGACCACCACGGGAACGTGCGCGGGGCGCGGGCGGGTGTCGAGGTCGGTTTCGCCGTGGTGTTACGGACTTCTGCAGTGTCACGGATTTCTGCGTTGCTGGCTTCGCTCATCGCTGGGATCCTCTGTCCTCGTCATGCTGGACGATTTGCCAGAGCGCGAATCTCCGGTCGGGGCTTTGCCACAGGCCGACCGCGAACCTGGGGTCGGCGAGCATGAGGTCGAGGGAGCGTGGATAGACGATGCCTCGTGGCACCTGCTCGCTCAGCAGATGGGTCACGCCACGCTCGTGGAGCAGCTGCGTCAGCGCCACGGGATCGTCGCCACTCGGGGCGAGCCAGGCGGCGATTTGGGAGGCTTCGAAGAAGCTGTCGGCGAGAAAGGAGCGTGGATTGAAAAAGCCACGGTTGGTGTTCAGCATGAGCAGCTTGGCGTCGGCGGGCGTGAGCGCGTCGACGGCACGGAAATGCTGTGGCACCGCCGATTCCATCACCGCATCACCCACGTCGAGGAAGATCTTCGCCGATCGCCATCCGGCCGTGAGCGTCGATGTCGTTGGCCAGATGCCGACGCCGAGGATGGCGACGAAGATCGCCGCGACCAGTACCGGGGCGCGACGTCGATGGATACGTCGCGCGAGCTCTTCGATCCCGAAGCCGGCTGCAACCGCGATCACCGGCAGGATCGGAATGAGAAAGCGGATTTGCTGGGAGGACGCCGCCCAGGTGACGAAGTAAAGGGCCGTCGCCAACAGCCCCGCGCGTGCGAAGCGTCCCGCTGGCGATCCTTGCCGCGTCATCCAGATCGCCAGCGCCAGGGCCGGGAGCAAGAGTGGCGTCAATCGACCGTCGAAGTTCTCGTAGCCTTGACCGCCCTCGAAGATCACCCGCACCGGTAGGAGGAGATAGTCGAGCGGCTCGCGACCCATACCGATCGAGCTCTGCCAGGTCCGGAGTTGGGCGCCCAACGAGGCATTCCAATCCGGGCCACCTAGCACCTCGTGGAGAAAGGGATAGATCGGATTGCCGGTGCCGAGGAAGGTCTTGACCGACCACGGGATGCCGGCGATGAGCGAAGGCAGGATCACGCCGAGTCGCAGGGCCTTCCAGCGCTCCTTCGGTGCCGCGTGATAGGCAATCGCCGCCGCGATCGCCAGCACGCCGAAAACACTGGTGACTTTTGTCGAGATCAAAAGGCCGACGCAGACGGCACTGAGCGCCAGCGATCGTCCCCGCGGCACGAGGGCGAAGAGCAGTCCGCTGAAGAAGAAGAACGCGTACGCGAGATCGATGTAGGCGACCCGCATTTCGAAGAGCACGACCTCGTTGGCGAGGAAGAGCGCGCACGCGGGCCACACCGCGAGCGGACGTTCGACGTGCCGAGCGGCGACGCCGAGACTCCACAGCGTCGCCAAGCCGAAGACAAAGTGGAGCAGCTTGGCGAGCACGAAATCATCGATGCCGAGGGCCAGCGCGAAGAGCAGCTCGACTCCGAGCGGCCATTGGCTGTAGACGTTCATGTCCACGTCGACGAAGCCGCCGGCTGCAAGCCAGAGTTTCGGGACCGTCAGGTGGTAGACGTCGGCATCCCACGACACCACTGGTGCGATCGCCAGCAGAAAGAGCGGCACGAGACACGCGACGAGGAGGAGCGAGCCGAGCGCGACGAGCCACCGTGGACAGCCCGCGGCGGACTCGCCGGGGGGTCGAGTCATTTGACGTTCGCGCAGCCGGATGAGCAACGCCGCGAGCGACACGGCCCCGACCGCGCCCCACAGAATCGGCGTGCGAAGGAGGCCCATCGTCGCGAGCATGAAAAGAAGCGTCGTCCAGGTCGCGATCCCGAGCAGCGCGGTCGCCAGGTGCCGCAAGAGGCCGAGCTCACCGTTGCGATCGACCCATCGAATCAGGATGGTTCCCGGCAGGTAGAGGACGATCGCCAGGGCCACGGCGGCGAGGAGCCGTCCGAGGATGTACGTCACGGTATCCCGCCGCTCATGGTGTCCCGCCGCTCACTGCACCAGGGTGCCACGGGGTGGAGAAGATCACCAGCTCGTTGCCCGCCATGGTGATGTTGCCCGGGATCGGAAAACGCTCCAGCGGCTCGAAGCCGGGCGTGCGCGTCAGCATCGGGTAGTACTCCGGAAAGACGACGAGCACCGCCGGTCGTCTTGCGGCGAGAAAATCGAAGAGACCTTGCTCCCAATAGCTGTCGTCGCTCGGCCGTAGCGTCGGCAAGATCTCCGGCGACATGAGCCCAGCGAGATCGATGAGCCGATGGTCCGGAAGGAAATATTTGAGCGCGCCGGCATCCTGCGCCGCGACCGCGGCACCAGGCGGAAGACGTGTTGCCAGCCAGTGCGCGGCGGCGACATCGCTGGCTTCGACGTCGGCGACGTTCTGTAGATATCGCCGGTGTCCGTCGATCAGCAGCGCGAGCTGCGCTAGGGTGAGAACCAGTCCCACCGCGAGCGCTCGGGTGCGATGCCGTTTCACGACCGCGTGCAGACCGAGCAGGCCGAAGACGATGACGAGAGGCAGCAGAGGAAAGTAATAGCGGCCGAAATTGCCGACCGGCGGTGGACCGCTGCCGTGGGCGAGCACGGCGTAGGCGACGGGAAGGCCGAGCAGCCAGCCGATCGCCACGAGGGCGTGGCGTCGGTGCGTGGAGGCGAGCATGACGATCCCGGTACCGGCGGTGAAGAGGAGCAACGGCTGCGACCGGAACAAGATGTCGATGACCAGCCGAAAGTAGCGGAGGTCGGGCCAGCCGAGCGAGCCACCGGCTTTGACCTGGAAGGTGGTGGGGAGGATCGAGCCCCCGATCACCCAATAGATCAAAAGCGTGGGCACCAGAATCGCCCCCGCCGCGAAACAGCCCAGCCACCAATCGCGCCAGCGCCGAGTCGACCAGGCGTGTGCGGTGGCGAAGACGAACGCCAGGAGCACCAAGAGGGCTCCCTCGGGTCGCGCCAGATAGGCGAGTGCCATGATCGGCAAGGCGAGGAGGTGGGAAGCGCGACAGACGAGCAACAGTCCGGCGAGCGACAGAGCCGTGAAGAGCAGGATCTCCATGCCCGAGACCGCCGACCACACCAGCCACGGCGTCGCCGGTACGAGCATGGCGGCGCCCCAGGACCATCCGTTCGGGAGACCGAGCTCGCTCGCCAGCGAGCGGGTGAGCCAGGCCGTGAGCCACAAAAAGACGATGCCGAAGGCCTTGGTCCAGAGCAGAGGTGAACCGGGAAGGAGATGGGCAAGGGTGAGGAGGGCGGTCCAGAGAGGCGCCGTCGAACCGGTGACGAGCTGACCGTCGTTGTAGGCGAGACCGTTGCCGACGGCCAGTTGTCGGGCGAATTGAAGGTGGATGAACCCGTCGTCGAGCGGCAAGCCGAGGTGGCCGATGCGCGCGATCTCACCCCCGATGAAGACGAGGCAGATCACGAGGACCATCATCGAAAGCGTGATGAAACCAGCTCGTTTCATGAGTCGGGCGCGTCCCTTTTCTTGCAGGTGGAGCGGCAACGGCGCCGGAGGGAGGGGCTCGATGGCAAGATGCTCACGGTCTTGTGATGGGCGATGGTAGCATTCGCGACCCGATGCTCCGGAAACCACTTTTTCGCAACCGACTGCTCGCCCGTGCCTTGCTCTATACCGGAGGCGTGTTGGCGGTGGTCGGTGTGGTCGTGCTCGCGAATTGGTTGCGCGAGCCCATCGCCCACTGGTCGTGGAACCGTTCGGTCGAAGAATGGCTTTCCCACGAGGAAGTCGAGCTCCTCCAGGAGTATCTTCGTATCGACACGAGCTATCCGGACGGCAACGAGATTCCGGCCGCCGAGTTCTTGGCGCGTCATCTCGAAGCGGCGGGAGTCGAAACGCATATCGAACGTCTCGGTCCTCGCAACGCCAATATGTGGGCCGTGCTCGAAGGTGAGCAGTCGGATGCGTTGGTGCTGCACAACCACATGGACGTCGAACCCGTTCGGCAGCCTGATCGCTGGACCGTCGAACCGTTCGCCGGTGAGATCAGCCCGCCCTGGATCATCGGGCGTGGCGCGTTCGACATGAAGAGCGTCACGATCGCTCAGCTGATGTCCGTGCTCGATTTGGCGCGGCGTGGTGAACCGCTTTCGCGTTCGGTGATCTTTCTCGCTACCGGCGACGAGGAGACCGGGAGTCGTCTCGGTACCCGATGGCTGATCCAGCATCACCCAGAGTTGATCGATCGCTTTTGGGCCGTGCTCACCGAGGGCGGCGCGGTCGAAGCGCGGTCGCTCGAGGAGATCAAATATTGGGGGACGGAGTTCGCGCAGAAGCGGTTTCTCTATGTCGAGGCATGTCACGGTAGCCAGCGGCGTCTCGAGGCCCTGTGGCGAGATCTTCGTCGACTCAACACGCTTACCTTGCGGCGCAGCCTTCTTCCGGAGATCGAGACCTTCCTGGATCGCTATGGCCCGACCCGTGACAGCGAGCGCTATCGTGAGCTGCTCGCCGATCCGGCATCGCTGCTCGTCGACGCGCGGCTCTTGGAGCTGCCGTGGTATCTCCAGCTGAGCATGCGTCACGAAGTGGCGCCCTTTCCGGTCGTCGAAGATCCGGAAGGTGGCTTCAAGATGCGGATCATCCTGCATCTTTTCAACGATTCGGATCCGACGGAGGCGATCGCCGAGCTGTTGCCGGACGGGGCGATCTTCGGTGTGCCGTATGTCCTCGAGATCCCTCACGAGGTCGCTCCGGCGAGCCCGATCGATCATCCTCTATTCGTCGCCATCGACGAGATGACGAATGCCGAATTCGAGGGTGGGCACGGACCGCTTTTCGTGCCCCTCGCCGCGACCGATGCGCGTTACTATCGCGCGATCGGGATCCCGGCCTACGGCTATTCACCGTTTCGCATTCTGGCTACCGATACACTCACCGTGACGGGCCCGAACGAACGGGTCGCGCTCGAGGGTTTTGTCGAGGGCGTCGACCGCTACCGACAGGTCGTGCGTCATGTACTCGGACTCGATACGGAATCTCCGTGAGACTGACAAATAATGTCGTCGACCGATGGAAAACTGTCAGAAGAGGTTCGTGTCTGCTGGGTAAGTACACCGAGAAGACACGTTTTTCTCGAAACCAAGGCTGGCACGTATCCTGCTTAAAAGGTTAAGCTCAGGGAACGTCCCAGAGAGAGTCAATCGAACGAGGCACAAGGAGGAAGCCTACATGTTCATCCGTAACCGCCAGCGGGGTTTTACCCTCATCGAGCTGCTGATCGTTGTCGCGATCATCGGCATCATCGCCGCCATCCTCATCCCGAACCTGATCGACGCGCTCCAGAAAGCCAAGCAGAAGCGCACCGTCGCTGATGTCCGCAACGTTGGTAGCGCCTGGGTTTCCTGGCTCACCGATCAGGTTGGCGCGGCTTCGGCTGGTGCCACCGCTTCGGTCTACGACGTCAGTGGGCTCAGCGCTTACACGTACGAGGAAGTGTTCAACGATCTGACCCAGCCGGACAGCACCACCTTCTTCTACATGCAGGAGATCCCGCAGGTAGACGGTTGGGGCAACGATCTGTCGTTCGGTAAGAACACCGACAACCTGCTCAGCGGTCAGGTTCTCATCATCTGCTCGACCGGTCGTAACACCGATTACGGCAACAACCCGAGTGGTGCGACCGCGTGCGTCGGTGGTGGCAACTGGAACAGTGGCGCCTTCATCGGCACCGACTACGACCAGGACATCGTTTGGGCTGACGGCTACATGATCCGTTACCCGGGTGGCGTCAACCAGTAAGAATCGACCCCACGGTCGATCCTGGAAAAGGGAGGCGGTATCGCCTCCCTTTTTTCGTATCCGGAAGTTCGTATCGGGAAGTTTCGTTTCGCGCCGCATGGTCTTGATGCGTGCGATGCGGCGGGTAGGATGACTTGATGAGCATCGACCAGATTTTCGCCATCTATGCAGCCGTGCTCGGGCTGGTGGTCGGTAGCTACCTGAACGTCGTGAACTATCGATTGCCGCGCGGTCTTTCGACCGTACGGCCACGATCACGTTGCCCGCGGTGTCAACGCGCCATCGCACCGTGGGACAACATCCCGGTTCTGTCTTATTTGATGCTGCGTGGCAAGTGTCGCGACTGCGGCATGCCGATCCACTGGCGCTATCCGCTCCTTGAGATCGTGACGGGAGTCCTCTTCCTGCTCTCGTACCTGGCCTTTGGTGTGTCGATCGACATGGCCGTCGCGATGGGGTTCTGCGCGTCGATGGTCGTGCTCGCGGTGCTCGATCTCGAGCATCGTTGGCTTCCCGACGTCGTGAACCTGCCTCTGGTGGCTCTCGGCCTGCTGGTTCAACTCCCGAGCGTTTTCGGAACGGCGTGGATCTCGTGGGTGGGTTGGAAGGATGTTCTGATCGGGACGATCGGTGGTCCTCTGGTTCTGCTCGCGCTGCGTCAGATCTGGATGCTGCTGCGCGGTGTCCCGGGTATCGGTCTCGGCGATGTCAAGATGGTGGCCGCTTTCGGTGCGATTCTCGGTTGGCGTGGTTTAGTGGTCGCTCTCGCCGTGGCGTCGTTCACGGGTACCTTGGTGGCCCTCGTCGCCATCGCGCGTCGGCGGATGCATCTCGGATCCAGTTTGCCGTTCGGTTTCTTTCTCGCGCTCGGTGGCCTCGTCGCCCTTTTTCTCGGTAGCGATCTCATGTCTCTCTATGCCGGCTGGGTACGCGAGCTGGTGCCGTGACGTTCTTTCGTCGACTGCGCCGCTGGCGACTCGGTCTCCGCAACGAAGCGGTCATTCTCGTCCCGCTCGTCTTGTTGCTCCTGATCGTGTTGTCGATGGTCTCGTTGTTTCGTGGGCACGCCATGCTCGATTCGTGGCTGCAACGGGAACAGGCCACGGCGGAAGTCGCCGCGAAGCGTCTCGCCGCGGAGTTCACGAGTGCGCAACGGGTGCCTCGCGCGGGTGAGCTGCGTGCCGGTCTTCCGGAAGCTCGAGGCATCGTCGTCTTCAGTGCGACGGGTGAGATCTTGACGCTGGTGGGTGAAATCGTGCCGACGCCGGCGAGCGAGCCACGGCCCTGGTGGCGACCGGCGCGTTTGGCGGGTGGACGGAGACTGCGGGTCGATCTTCCAGCGGAAGAGCTGAGCCGCAAATTGCGCAGTCAAGGGATTGTCGCTCCCGTGATCATCGTCGCCGACGTCGCCGCGGTTCTCTTGGTGATCGTCTTCTTGCCTTATTGGTTGGCACCGCTCGATTCGTTGATCGAACGAGCTCGGCAAGCCGGTCAAGCGATTCCCGAGGGCGACGAGGTCGCCGGTCTTTTGGGCGTGTTCGATCGCGCATTGGGTGCCTTGGGTGATTCATCGAATGAGCTGGCGGCGCTCGAGCGAACCGTGGCGAAGAGCTTGGAAAGCGGTGTGCTGCTGATCGATCGGGACGGTGTGGTGCTGTCGCTGAACCGCGCCGGTGCATCGTTGTTGGGTCTCGACGATCCGACATCCGGAACCTCCGTGCACGATCTGCTCGCGACCCATCCGTCCCTCCTCGAGCCCCTTCTCGACGTGATCGAAACGGAACGGTCGATCCAGCGTGCCGAGATCGAGATCGAGATCGATCTCGATGACCGTCGGACGATCGGCTTCACGGCGCACCCGCTCCGTTACGACAACGGGCCACCACGCGGGTTCTTGGTGCTCTTCGCCGATTTGACGGAAAGCCGTCGTCGCGACCAGAAAGAACGCTTGAGTGAGAACCTCACGCAGCTCGGCGAGTTGACGGCGGGACTGGCGCACGAGCTTCGCAATGGTGTCGCAACGGTGCGTGGGTATTTGCAGCTCCTCGACCGCGAGCACACCGGCGCTTTGCATCCGTATCTCGTCGAGATTCACCACGAGACGGACCATCTCACCCGTGTGCTCGAGGATTTCCTGAGCTTTGCCCGACCCGGGAGCTTGCGCTCCGCCCCGTTCGATCTCGTTTCCCTCGTACGACGCGTCGCCGCGGACCCGTCGTTGCATGCGGTCGAGATCCACGTGACCGTCGAAACCGGTGACTCGCAAGACGCTCTTTGGGTGGAAGGCGACGCGCAGCTGCTCGAACGGGCGCTGCGGAATCTCGTCCACAACGCGGTGTTGGCGACCACCGAAATCGATGGCACAACGCCGGTGGAGGTTCGCCTGTCGGCGCGTGCCGACGAAACCATCATCGAGGTTCTCGATCGAGGTCCAGGTGTGCCGGCGACCGTGGCCGAGCGTCTTTTCGAGCCTTTCGCCACCTCACGCGCGGGCGGTGTCGGGCTCGGTTTGGCCATCGCTCGCCGCATCGTCCTCTTGCATGGTGGCTCGGTGAGCATCGAGCCGCGAGGTTCGGGTGGAACACGGGCCATCTTCGCGCTGCCTGTCCTGTCTGTTACCGATGGTAACAACGAAGCTGGCGCACGCTAGGACCCGTCGTTCGAAGCAGGCCGAATTCGTCCGGGATACAAGGGTTACGAGCCCATCGGTGGTGTTGGCATCGACGTTGCTTTATAGGATCGGCGTGATGCTCAAGATTGACGTGGCCACTCCAACCAGGCGCTCGGTACGCGGCTTTACCCTTCTCGAGGCTCTGATCGTGCTCGCGATCATCGGTCTGATGGCGACGTTGGGTCTCGTGGCGATGCGCGAGATGATCCCGCGGATGCGGGTCGACCAAGCAGCGAAGCAATTCGAGATCGCTTTTTCTCAGGCGCGTCTCCTCGCCGCTCGTGAGTCGGTACCGACCGCGCTGCGGCTCGAGAACGGCAGTATCGATGAGATCGAGAGCGAGGACGATCTCGCCGACGACGCTGAAGTGAGTTGGCCGATGCGCGCGCCCAACAATGTTCAATATTGGTTCGTTGTTCGGAAGCGCGTGGTCGAAGCGGACGACACGTTCGGCTGGCAGGAAGAGGCCCGTCATCTCGTCCGCGAGCCGGAAACGTCGCGAGTCTGCGCCAAGGTCAATCTCGTCGACGATGGGTCCGAGGACGATTACTTCGTCCAGATCGACGAGCTGGCGGCGGTCGATGACGAGAATCTTCCGGCCGAGATCATCATTTGGAAAGACATCGAAACCGACCGGCAGGTCGTCAACATCGTCCGACTGCGCAACCGGAGCGGTGCTCCGGAAACCGTCGGTCCGATCGTCTGCACGCCAGCTTCCGCCGAAGCCGTGTGTATCGATTTGGAAGGCTGTCCGTGACGCTCGAGGAGAGGCAATGACGAAGCAGATTCCCCCAGTTCCCTCATCCCGGCGCCAGAGTCGAGGCTTATCGCTGCTCGAGCTGCTGGTCGCGTCGGTTTTGATCGCCACGGTAGCCGTGTCGCTCACCACGGTGATGGTCACCTCGATGGCCAACAACAAACGAGGCGATGATTTTTCTCGAGCGACCAATCACGGCCGGACGCTCTACGAACGCTTTGTCGGCACACCGATCGATCATCCGTCGCTGGATGTCACCGCGGGTGAGGTCGATGACGACTCGCGAGGCCAAACCGTCGTCGGGCGCAATGCGCAGGTCATCCAGTACACCTACTACGACCCGGTCGAGGTGACGGCGACGACGCTGCCCACCGGCGTGCCCAACGATGGTCCCGTACTCGGCGATGGGCAATGGCTGTTGGATGACGATCTACCAGCCGATGCCGACGAGGATGGCGGCGCCAACACGCTCTATGAAACGCGGGTGGAGTATCGCTGGTACAGCTACGGCGACATCATTCAGGGTCAGGTGAGCACCGTGGACGGGCGCACGCTCATTCAGGGTGGTCATCCGGATCTCTTCGACGATCCGCTCGATCCCTACGATCCCGATACGTTGGAAGGCCTGCCCTATCGCCATTTCCAGGAGATTACGGTGCTGGTCGGCTGTCGGGGTTGTGATCTCGCGGACCTGACCGCGGAAGGTGAGGCGGATGAGCTCGTCGGCACCGGTCCGACGTCCGGGGCGCGTCAGTCCTACCAAATCCAGCACATGCGCGGATTCTGACGGAGGCGACACGATGATCGACAGAACCAAAAAGAACCGGCGTGGCTTTTCGTTGTTGGAGTTGCTCGTTGCGCTGTTCGTGCTCGTCGAGCTGACCCTCGCTCTGATGGTGCTTTTCGACGGCATGAACCGCATCACGCGAGCGCAGATCCGCACCTCGGAGCTGCAGCAGGCACAACGCGTCGCCCAGATCGAGTTGATCGATCACATCCGTGAGGCGGGGCTCGGGGGCATGCCCGTGTCTCGGCGTCAGCCCGATAGTGGGCCGATCCTCGATCCCACCGTGACACCGGGGCTTTTCCCCGATGGTCTCGCGGTCGAGATCATCAACGATGTCGCCGACGAAACCTACATCATCGACGGTGACGACACCTCGCCGCAGATTCTCACCGGTAGCGACGTCCTCGTCCTTCGTGGTGCTTTCGAATCCAAAGTGGCGTACGTGACGGGGCCCGATGGGCTCGCGCAAATCGATCTCATCGACTATCTGGACGAGATCACCCCCGACAATTACGAGCTCGCGGGCAAGGACATCTACCTCGCCGATCAGATCAATCTTTCCGTCGAACAAGACTTGAGTGACTTCATCGACGCACTCACCGACGGCTTGTCGACGCAGGTGATCGTGCGCGACATCATGAACCCGGGTGCCTTCGCCATTCTCGAGGTCGATATCGATCAGAGCAATCTAGCGATCGCACCCTGCCCGGCCGGTCAAGCGCTCGGCAACTGCATTCGCTTGCGCGTCAACTTGACCGGCGCCACCAACGCACAACAACTCCACGATTTCACCACCGGCTCGTCGCTCCAAGACGCCGCGGGCGGTTATACGGTGGCGACCGGTGTGGGTAACGTGCAGCTGCCCCGGCAGATCGGCTCGATCGGTGTGCTCGAGGAGCTACGCTATTTCCTCCAGGTCGACGATGATCCCGACAACGCGATTCCGGTGGGGTCCAACGGTGACATCACGGAATCGACCATGCCGCAGGTTCGTTTGTCACGCGCGCGTTTCGTCCCGGGCACCGACGAGCTCATCGACGTCATCGATATCGCGGACAACTTCCTAGACTTCCAAGTCGCGGCGGGTATCGACGTCGATCCGACCTGTCCTGATGCATGCGACGACGCCGATCTCATCGAACGGGGCATCGTCACCGAGGATCGGGCCGCGGCCGAGCTCGACGAGATCCTCTACAACCACGCGCTCGACGACGATCAGGACATGACGGTGTGGTACGCCGATACGGCCGATTACCATTTCATTCGGGTCAACACGATCGTCCATCTCGGTGGTGCCTTGCCCGGTCATCTCGGCCACCGCTTCGCGAATCTCGAAGACGCGGATCGTGGCGCCAATTTCACCATCGACAGCACCACCTACAACTACAACGTGCAGATGTTGCAGTACCCGCGCCGTCATCTTTCCACCATCGTCGAGCTGAGGAATACCCTATGAGAACGCGCGTTACGCACCCGGGTCAGGAAGGCAGCGTCTTCGTGATGGCCCTCTTCGTCGTGCTCATCCTGTCGCTGCTCGGGGTTACCTTGGCGTTGACGACCGAGTTCGAAGCCCAGGCCGGTAGCAATGAGCGCACCATCGATCGCACGTTCGCCGCCGCCGAAACGGGCATGTGGGCGGGCATCACGGGCCTTACCGTCAGTGGAGAATGGTGGGGCAAGAGGCTGGCGATCGTCACCGGGCCCGAAGACCCGGCCGATGCCTCGGACGACAACCTCTACCACGAGCCGGCGCCGCCGAATTACATGGTCGGATACCGAACCGGCACGACCAATCTGTACATGGTGGCGTATGAGCCCGCACCTTGGACGGACTCGCTCGAGGATCGGCCGATCCAAGAACGCTACTTTCAATACTTCACCTTACTCTCGTCGCGCGCGCAGCGTGTCTTCTGGCCAGGTACACCCGCGGCCGGGCCCGTGACTCCCTTCGAAGAGGACGGTACCGATCCCGACGATGTCGAGGTCGTGAGCGACAAGACTCTGACGTACGGCTTCTTCATTTCCCCCTTGAAAGCACCTCCGACCGGTGATCTGGGAGCCCAAGGCGGCTTCGGTGACGAGCTCTTCTACGAGAGCACCCGCAGCAACTAGGACGGAATCAGGAGTTTTTTCCATGTTCGATTCGATTCATCCCGTATTGCGTCTCGCGACGTTGCTGATCGCGGTGACTCTTCTCGTCGCGGCACCCGGCGCGGCCGACGACCGTGAGTTGCTTCGTGACTCAGTCGGCGATCCCTACGTGTTCATCATGTTCGATACCTCGGGTTCGATGCACTGGACCCCCGTGTGCTCGGCCGAGGATGCCGCCGACGATATCGATCCATTCGATCTGACCTGTACGACCGAGTGCGAGTACGGCGCCCTGTGCGAAAAGCTGTGCCCGAATTGGGGCTGTGTCGAATACGACCTGACCAGCACCGATCCGCCGGTCGAGGTCATCGTCGACAATCTCGATCCGGGCTTCGCGACGGAAGGCACCTGGTTCACGAGTAGCGGTGTTCCGGGCTTCTACGGTACCGAGTACGTTTGGAGCCGGAATATCTACCCGACGTCGACCGCGACGTTTACGCCTTCGCTTCCCGAGACCCGTGAATACGAGGTCTACATGTATTGGTCGTCGAATAGCGTGCGCGCCGACAGCATTCCCGTCGATATCGTGCACGCCAACGGCACCGATACGGTCATCATCAATCAGCGTAGTGGCGGTGCGCAGTGGAACCTCTTGGGCACCTACGACTTCAACGCGGGTACGACCGGCACGGTGACGATCCGGACCGATACCGCGTCGGCGACGTACGTCTCAGCCGATGCCGTGCGCTTTTTCGCTCAGGATCTGCCGCCGTGTTTGCGCGAGGGCTATCGTTGCGAGGCCCCGTTGTGCGAATCGGGCGACTGCTTTGCCCGTCTCAACTCCGACGATCCGACCTCCAAGTTCTTCCAGGCCAAAGAGGCCATGGTCGAAGTGCTCGATTCGGTCGACAGCGTCCGGTTCGGCTTTGCCACCTACAATCAAAACAACCTTCGCGCACGTAGCAAGCACTGGCTCTATCGCGTCCCAGAAACCGAAGAGGACGGTGATCCAACGGAGCAGGTGACCCTGGACGGTGGCACGCTCTTCCCGGCCTATGGGAGTGAGGAAGTCTTCGGGCGCAATGAGAATTGGAGCTGTACGAACGGTTCGACCGTCGCTTGCCAATCGTCGTCACCGGCGGATCTATCCGACGAGTGGGAGCTCTTGCGAGCACAGCGGTATCCCAAACTCGGTATCGAGAACAGTGTCACCACCGATGTGTGGATCCGAGAGAACAACAGCCAGATCTATCGCGTTCGATACTCACCGAGCTCCGATGACTATGGCGACGATCGCCTGGAAGTCGACATTACGGTGTCGCGTTGTGACGACAACACCGACTGTGCCGCGGGTCTGACGGACGTCGGTTCGATCGAGGTCGAATTCGAGCTGATCAGCTCGTTTCTGGCCTGGGATGTGGGAGCCGGCCGAGGGCCGTCGCGCCAGGGTTTCTTCAATCAGAGCTCGAACGATCTCGAAGCGTCGAGCACGTGCAACGGTTGGGATCCGAACACGGATAGTGGCAACGACGATTACAGCAACAACAACCTGAAGTTCACGACCACCGCGGATACCTTTGGTCGTGGTGACGACTTTGGCTTGGGTGACGTCATTCCACTCGACTGGAAGGATGGTCGCAACAACATCGCCGAGATTCAGAACCGGCTGGCGCCGAGTCTGGTCAATGGCGCGGACCCGGAATACCGACCGTCGATGTACTTCGAAGATCTTCCCAATGATCCGACCAGTACGACCCGGAATCTCGAGTTGCTCGACGACGACGAGCGACCTCTCATCGCCTTCGGCTCGACACCTCTCGGTGCCTCGATGTCGAATTTTCGGACCTGGTACGCGGACTGGCGGGCTGTCGCGGAAAACGAAGATCTCGATTTCGCGTGTCGCCGGAAATACATCTTGATGATCACCGATGGTGACGAGACCTGTGGTGGTACGCCCTGCAGTGTCGCCACGACTCTGCGCGATGCCGAGGACGTTCGGACCTTCGTCGTCGGTTTCGGTCTGGAGGCCGGTAACGACAACAAGCTCGAATGCATGGCCTCGAATGGTGGCACGGGCGAGCCGATCTATCCCAAGGACAAGGACGAGCTCGTCGATGCTCTGACCTCGATCTTCCAACAGATCCGAAGCGAAGCGAGTGCATTCGCCTCGGCGTCGGTGCCGGCCGTTCAGAGTGCCGCGTCGGACAAGATCTTCTTGACGTCCTTCTTTCCGCAAGAGTCGCAATCGGTCTGGCCCGGTCGGATCGACGCTTTCCGTCAGCCCCTGCCGCTCACGGAGGCCGGCGAACCCGACACCGATCGAAATTGCGCCAGTCTCGAGCTGCAATCCAATTGCCACCTTTGGGACGCGGGTACCGAGATGCTCAATCAGGTACCGACTCCGAGTCAGTTGGCTCAAGATCCGCCGGATCTCAACCTCGGCTCGAGCCTCAACGATCGGCGGGTGTTCTATCCGCTCGATCCCGAGCTCTATCCGAACGAGTCGCTGCAGCTGCTCGACTATCCCGAAGGCAACGCCAATGCCTACTTGCGCAACGACCTGTTCGAGGTGTTCCTCACCGCGGACGAGCTGGCGACCTTGGATCCCGGAACCGACGAGGATAGTGACGAACGCGCTGACAAGCTCAAGGAAGTCCTCAGGTTCATCTACGAGTCCAAAGAGGGTAACGAGACGGACGCTGACGGTATCCTGATCCGGACGTTCGATTACATCCTCGGTGACATCTTCCACGCCGATCCTCTGGTGACCGAGGGTCCACGTAATCTGGACTTCCTGCGGCGTGATCTATGTGGTCGTGACACCGAGCCGGGCGAGCCACCGGACAACTGTCCCGAGAACCTCACGGATGACGATCTCGAGGAGCGCGGCTACGCGCACTATGTGGATCGCAACGTTTGGCGTCGCAAGATGCTCGTGGCGGCGGCCAACGATGGCCAGGTGCATTTCTTCGATGGCGGCTATCGCATTCAGACCGATGATCCGTCTCGTCCGGGTACGAAGGTGCAGGTCTTCAATGACGGTACGGGTCGTGAGCTCTTCTCGGTCATGCCGCGTCTGGCGATGCCGATCGTCCGCGAGCAAGCTAACTTCAACGACCATGTCTACTCGCTCGACGGTTCGTTCGCGGTCGCCGATGTCGTCATCGATCCCGTGCAGCCGCTCGATCGGGAGCAGCGGGAATGGCGCAACGTCATCGTCGCGGGTATGCGTGAAGCGGGCGACGTGCTCAACTCGGTTCGCCAAGTGGAAGGTTTTGTCCCGGGCTATTACGCGCTCGACATCACGTTTCCCGACGGTATCGGGAGTGATCCCGATGATCCCACGGTAAGCGACCTCGTACCGTTGCCCGAGGAGCAAGACCTGCCGTCGTGTCTCAGCACCTTGGTGACCGGGATCTCGACTTCCGGGCTCAGCGGTGATGCCTGCGAGACGTTGTCTGGCGAAGACATTTCCTTCCCGGCCATTCTCTGGGAGTTCACGGATCGGGTCACGGTGCCCGACTTCACGGTCGGTGGCGTCACCATCGCCGCGGGTGGAACCTTCCATCTCGACGAGGACGACGTCGATAGTGACGGTACGAAAGAAGGCAACGGTCAAGCCGATCTCGCCTCGACCTGGTCGAAGCCGCTGATCGGTCAGATCGTGGTGATCGAGAACGGTGACGAGACCACCAAGTGGGTGGCGATGTTCGGTGGTGGAATCGATGCCAGCCGCAAGGCTCTGGTGGATCGTGGAAACTACTTCTACATGGTCGATATCGAGACGGGCGAGACGATCTACAAGCGTCAGGTCGTGGGTTCCGTCGCCGCCGACATCACCGGAATCGATGAGAATCGGGATGGGATTTTCGACTACATCTACATCGCGACCACCGCGGGGTATCTCTACAAGGTCGATCTGACCACGGCCATCGAGCTCGAAGAGATCACGATCGATCCGGATCTGTTGCTCGACTACACCTATTTGTCCAACCCGCTGGTCGACGGCGACGTCGCCGACGCCCTGCTCACCACGCGTCTGATCGATGCCGAGTGGGATCCGTTCGTCATCCTCGATGCCAATGATCCGAACGATCCGTCGGTCGTGCGTCCCTTCTACTTCCCACCGGCGACGGTGCCGATTCCCGAGCTCGAGCTCTTTGCGCTCGCGATCGGCACGGGTGACCGCGAAGATCTGTGGGAGGACGGACCGGAGGCGCGGTTCTTCGTCGTGGTCGACGAGAACTTCGAGGCTGGCGATTTCGGATTGCCCAGGGACGAGGAGGACTACGAGTCGATCGCCCCGGGTGATTCCGCGACCCAGGCCAATCCGGTGGTCAATCCGGCGACCGGAAACAGCCCGGGTTGGGTGCTCGAATTGCCCGACTCGCACCGGGTCACCGCGCGCCCGTTCGTGTTGAACGGCGTCATGATCTTCAACAGCTTCGAGCCGCGAATCGAGGCGATCTCGCCGGATGGTGAAACGGTCTGTGCGCGCTCGGGTCAGAGCTTCGTGTACGTGATCGACGCTCGTAACGCCGATCCGCTGACCCAATTCGACGACACGGGCACCAGCTCGGCCGACTGCGCGAGCAGCGGTCGATGCAAGGAGGTTTCCGGCTCGGCGTCGGCTCCGTTCGTCTCGCCCCTCGGTACCAAGAACGCTCCGGACAACATCTCGGGCGATTCTGGAACCGACTCGGGTCTGACGGTCGAGGAGTTCCTCCAAGAGGATGCGATGCGGCAGCTCTATGAAACGATGAAGAACACCTTCTTCCCCACGGGTTGCCGATTCAACGACGCGTACATGCAGGTCATCTCCATGCGTACCTCGAACACCGCGAACGTCGCGATCGCACCGGCGCCTCTCGGACACTGCCCGGCCGAGTGGTTCTCCGAGAACGCACTGATCGCGAGCCCGGGTTTCGGTACCTCGCCATGAGGATCTGGAGCACAGTGACCTTGTTCGCCGTGGCCTTGGCGCTCGCG
>JBCDBH010000049.1:0-23565 GCA_039184055.1 Acidobacteriota bacterium | reverse complement strand
TGCACTCGGCGCTGCGGTTGCTTCCCGACCGCATGACGCTCGGGCCCGAGCTCATGGCGCGTCTCAACCGCCATATCTTCGAGTCCTCGGGAAGCAACAAGTTCATCACCATGGTGCTCGCCGGTCTCGACGCCGCGCAAGGTCGTTTGAACTACCTGAGCGCGGGTCACAATCCGGGTGTGCTGGCGCGCGCGGGTGGACGGATCGAGGAGCTCGGTGCCGGCGGTCTGCCGCTCGGCCTCCTGCCGGGCGCCGAATACACCATGGAGGAGGTCTTCCTCCATCCCGGCGATCTGCTCTGTCTCTACAGCGATGGCATCACCGAGTGCGCGGCGCCCGACGACGAGGAGTACGAGCTCGAGCGACTGATCGCTCTGCTCGAATCCCGTCGCGAGGAGCCTCTCGAGGACATTCTCGAAGCGCTCGACCAAGAGGTGACCGCATTCGCCGACGGCTTGCCTCAAGGGGACGATCAGACGGTGGTGTTGTTGCGTCGCAACGCCGTCACGACGTCGGCCGACGATCCCGACACCGAGACCTGAGCGAGTCAATCGTCGATATCGAGCCGTTGCGCCTCCGCGAGCACCAGGCTCGGCGCCGAGATCGCACCGAGGATGGTCGTACGCGTGGCGCGTACCGCCGTATCGGATCCCACCGCCAACAGGCGCGCGAGCGCACCGAGCAGACTTTCTTCCCACACCAAATCGGGAATCGGCGCTCCCAGGCTGCCGTTTTCGATCCGTCGAATCCCGCGCGCGGTCATGCGGACGTGCAAGGGCTCGGGCTCGAAGCACTCCGAATGGTCGATCCAGCCGATACGAATGCCGCCGTCGGCGGCATCGAGCAGATCCTGTTCGCTCGCCGTGCCCGGTTGCAGGAAGAGATGCCCGAAGAACGCGTCACGACCACCCACCGCCTGGGCCGTCGGCGCCAATCCCGCTTCGGCGCCTTGGGCAACGCTGAGCGCCGGAGTCGACGGTTTGCCGTCTTGGATGAGCTTGAGACGTTTCTTGGGCGAACCCTCGAAATCGAACGGGAAGGGCAGGCCCTGAACGTTGGTGCCATCGTCGGCCAAGCTGAAGCGGCGATCGAAGACCTGGACATTGCGATGCCGGCTGAGGAACGACGTGCCTTCGAGATAGGCGCGCGCCGAGAAGGCATGTGTGTTGACCAGGTCGAGCAGCTCGGCGGTGGCTTCCGGAGCGAGCAGCACCGGCACGCCTCCCGTTGGCGCGGGGGCGACTTCGGCGTCGGGCGACGCGGCACGTTCGTGGGCGCGCTCGCGCGCCGCGCTCAGATCGAGCCCGTCCCAGGTACGCGCCGAGATCGCGGTATGGCCAGCCCCGGGATGCTCACCGGTGGCGAGCTCGAAGGTGACCTCGGTGGCCGCCGCCGAACGTCGCATGCCGTGGCTGTTGAACACCGCCAGCCGCGCTTCGCTCCACCCGAGATGCGCACGCTCCTCGTCGGTACACACGGCCCGCAGTCGACGCTGCGCTTCCTCGGGATCGAGCTGGGCCACCGAGTGATCGTAGAGCGGATAGGCGGGAGGCTTGACCCGGCCAGGTGCCGGCAGCATCGGGCGACGCTTGACTCGAGGCTGGCCTTTGGCGAGCGCCAGGGCGTAGCGGACCGCGTTTTCGAGCTCGGAGGTGATCGCGGTCTCGGTGCGGTACCAGCCCGCGCGGCCGCCTTCGATCACACGAACCAGGACGCTGAGCAACGGTTCGTCGAGGTGCCCGTCGCCACGATTGTCGGCCCAACCGCGTCGTCGTTGCAGCCAGACGATCTCGGTTTCGTCGGCCACCGACGCCGCGAGCACCCGTTCCAGGCGTTCCGTGACATCGGCGAGCGCTAAAAACGGCTCTGGGTTTCCGGGGCGAGGCTGTCGATTGTCGGTCGGGGTGGAGGAGGGAGGTCGGGTGGCAACCACGATGCGCGGAGCATATCGCAGCCGGCTAGGTCCTCATGGCTCACCAAACGTTGCGCTGTGGCCGCGGTCCGTCGTCACGGGCGGGCTGGTGAGTCATGCGGGTCAGCTTGGCTTGTCACTTGCAGGTGAACATAGGAAGATAGCGCGTGCCTAGGGGCACGGGCTCGGTATCGAGCGGGGACACACGGGATTCTCATCATGGCGGATGCACCACTCCATTTCTCATCGTCACCTAGCGCGGACAGATGCGCGCGGTGTGGATGGCGATGGGTGTCGTTTGTCCTCGTCGCGTTGCTCGTCGCCGTGCCGATCGGGGCCAGCGACGAACCCACATTTTCACGTTCGCGCTCGATCATGGTTCAGGAGCAGCTGGTCGAACGCGGGTTCGACAGTCCGGATCTGATTCGCGCTTTCAAGCGCGTGCCCCGCCACCGGTTCGTCACCCAGGGCCAAGAGACGTTGGCCTATCAGGACGTACCGGTCGCGACCGGTGACGGGCAGACTCTCTACCAGGCGTCGCTCTCGGCCCGATTGATCGATCTCCTCGATCTCGACGCCGGTGATCGCGTGCTCGAGATCGGCACCGGATCGGGATACGACGCGGCACTGCTGTCCGAGCTCGCCGATGAGGTCTTCACGATCGAGATCGATCCGGGACGCGCCGACAAAGCACGCAAGCTGCTCGACGATCTGGGCTACGACAACGTGCACGTGCGTACCGGCGATGGTTGGCTGGGGTGGCCCGAGGAAGCCCCGTTCGACGCCATTTTGCTCACCGCCGCGCCGGAGCGAGTTCCGGATTCTCTTTTCGACCAGCTCGCGGTCGGCGGACGCATGGTGGTCGCCACCGGTCGGGTGGTGCAGGATCTCAAGGTGGTCACCAAGACCGCCAACGGGGGCCGTGAGGTTCGCCGCGTGTTGCCGGTACGGATCGGGCCGATGACCCGAGACTCGGGCGGCGGTCCGAGGCGTTGACGCTCGACCCCACAATACGCTCGTAGCGCGCCGGTGCTCCGAAGGAGCGTTAGAGGCTGTACTGAAAATGGCCGCCGCAGGCGATCCATTTTCGTCAAGTCTCGGTCGCTCCGCAGGAGCGTAAGAGACTGCTAAGCTCCACGTCGAGGTTGACGACTTTGGAGCTCCCACCCCATCAACAGGCCAGGATCGATGTCGAGGCGGACGTATCCGATCTGCTCGGTGTCGACAACGTGCCCCTTGCCCTGCCGATCGCCGGCATGGGGAGCCGACTCCTGGCGGCGAGCATCGACTATCTCTTGCTGCTTTTGGTGATCACCCTCGTCATCCTGATCGCCACCGCCACGATGAATGCCGGGTTGGTACCGGTCGATTGGTTTTGGCCCGTCTTCGGTCTCCTTCTTTTCCTCTTGCAGTGGGGCTATTTTCTCGGTCTCGAAGTGACCATGGAGGGGCAGACGCCGGGCAAGCTGATGCTCGGTATTCGCACCGTGGGCGACCAGGGCGGCAAGGCGGGTATGGGCTCGCTGGTGGTCCGAAACCTGATCCGGGTGGTCGATGTTCTGGTTGCGGTCCCTCTCTTCTTCATCGATCGACAAGCGCGTCGGCTCGGTGATCATCTCGCCGGCACCTTGGTGATTCACGAACGGCTCGAACACGAGGACAGCGTGTCGCTCGGGCGGATTCCCGCGGGCTGGAGCGCGCGTGAGGTCGCGGTCGCCGAAAGCGTGCTCGCGCGTGTTCCGCACCTGCTCCCCGAACGTGCCGAGTGGCTCGCCGGTTTGATGCTCGAGCGTTTGCGGCGTGATGATCCCGACGCGCAGCCGCTTCCCGACGAACCCGCGCCGGTGGCGTTGGCGCGCTTGCTCGACGCCCGGCGGCGGGTGTGGTGAAGGGGGCGGGTGTGGTGAAGGGCCTACGGTGAATTACGCGACTTTTGTTCGTCTGCGTCAGGGCTTCTGGGAGGATTTCGGGAGTCGAATCGACGAGGCACGTCGGCACCCTCGGCGACTCGACTACGATCAGCTCGAAGCCCTGGCGGTCGACTATCGACGGCTTCTGCACGATCAGGCGTTGGCGCGCTCGCGTTTCGCCGGTACCGCCACGAGCCGTCGGCTCGAACGGTTGGCGATCGAAGCCACCCATCTGCTGCAGGCCGACGACCGTTTCCGTCGGTGGCGACCGATGCACTGGTGGCGCGTCACGTTTCCTGCCGCCTTTCGCCGCACCCTGCCGGCGATCGGGGTCTCATTCGCGCTTTTCTTGATCGCGATGTCGTTCGGGCTGGTGCTCGCCGCCATCGAGCCGGCGCTCGGCATGACGTTTCTGCCGCCCGAAGCGATCGAGAACCTACGTCGGGGCACCTTGTGGACCGAGTCGATCTTCGCGGTGACGCCACCCGCCGTGGCCTCGACGCAGATCGCCACCAACAACCTCTCGGTGGTGCTCACCGCGTGGGCGGGGGGCGCGCTCGCTGGTCTGTTGTCGCTGTGGGTCATTCTCCTAAACGGATTGATGCTCGGCGCGGTCATCGCCACCACGATGCACTACGGCATGGTCGGTCCTCTTCTCGACTTCATCGCCGCGCACGGCCCCCTCGAAATCAGCCTGATCCTGGTTGCCGCCGGCGCCGGGTTGACCGTCGGTCAGGCCATGGTGCGGGCGACGGATGTGCCTCGAGGCGTGATCCTGCGTGCCGCGGCGCGTGATGCCGTGACCGTGGCGCTCGGTTGTCTGCCGTGGATTCTGCTGCTCGGCTTTGTCGAGGGCTTCGTGTCACCACGCCCCGAGCTGCCGACGATCTCCAAGGCTCTGATCGGCTGGCTGCTGTGGTCGGCGTTCGTGGCGACCGTGGCCATCGGTCGGGTGGAGCAGGCATGAGACTCGATCCGCTGCCCTATCGCGTGTTGATCGACCGTGCGGTCGCTCCGGCACGGGCCATCTTCCGTCCGGCCCTCTTACCGGTGGCGTTGCCTTTCGCCGCCCTGACCGTCGCCCTGGTGGTGTCGCAGGCTCGTTGGATGGGCGCGCTCTTCGACTTCGAGGCCGACGCGGCCGCCGATACGATGTTCGCCGACATCGCGTTCACCATGCTCATGGCATTCGGCGTGATCGCTTTTCAGGTGATCGCCTATACCGCCGTCACCGTGGTGGCGATGGATCAAATCGCCGGTCGCCCGCTATCGTTCGCGCGCGCCTGGCGCTTCGCGTTTCGACCGGGCGTGCTGGGGACGCTGATCGTGGTGACGGTGATCATGGTGCTGTCGGTGCTCTTTTGCCTCGTGCCGGCGATCTACTTCATTCCGCTGCTGTCGTTGGCGTTGCCGATCATGGTCGAGGAGGACATCTTCGGCGCGACGGCGATCAGCCGTAGCTTCGAGCTGGGCAATTTCAATCCACGTGGTCGGCTCATGGAGCTGCCATGGATCCAGAGTGGTGTCGTGCTGACCGTGGGGTTCTTGGTGGCGCAGGGGCTGACGTTGATCATTCAGCTCCCTCTGATGGTCTATCAGCAGGTGTTGATCTTCCGCGCTGGCAGCCAGGGTGAGACCGACGCGACGCTCGCGGTCATGAACGCCACCGTGTGGGCACAGGTGCCGTCGGCGTTTCTCGGTGCCTTCGCGCAGACCGCCAGCTGGCTCTACAGCGCCGCCGCCATCGGTCTGCTCTATCTCGAGGTGCGTCGGCGTCGGGAAGGTGCCGATCTCGAACAGGCGGTGCGCGCCGTCACCCAGGAGCCGGCATGACGAGGCATCCTCGGGTCGTACGTCGGGGCTGGCGGTGACCGAACCCGAAGGATCGGAGGCCCTGCTCCTCGAGCCGGGCCACGTGGATCTCGACGGTGTCGCGCGCGCGCTCGAGACCAGCGGCGTCGCCACGGCGGTGCCGCCTCCCGGTATCGGACAGTATGTCGGTGACGTCTTGGCGGCGTTCGGACGGTTCGTCGAGAGTGTCGTGCACAAGCTGGCGCCGGGTGGCATGTGGTTGGCCGACATGTTGGGAAACGTCGGTCCGGCCGTCTTGGCGACGATCATCCTGCTCATCCTGGTGGGGGTCGGCTTCCTGGTGGCGCGTCGGTTGCGTCGTGAGACGGGCGAGACGGTGCCGGTCGATGTGAGTGTTCGTTTGGCGGAGCAACCCGAGTCGACGCGGATCAACTGGCGGGCCGAGCTCGAGAAGCGGCTCGCCGCGGGTTCGGCCCCTTCGGCTCTCGAAGCGCTGTGGTGGTGGCTCGCCGATCGCTTGGTCACGGCGCCACAGGAATCCTGGACCAGCAGCCAGCTGGTTCGCCATGCGGGTCGGCCCGATCTTCTGCCCGCGATCCGTGACCTCGATCGGTTGCGATGGGGAGCGACCGAAGCCGATATCGCATCGGTTCGCCATCTCCATCAGCGGCTGGATCCGATGCTCGATCGATCGTCGGAGGCCGCGTGAAACGCGCCTGGTTGTGGGGTGCGTTGTCGATCGCGATCATCGTCGTCGGCGTGCTTCTCGCCGACACCACGCTCGAGGCGCGCGCCAGCACCCTGACCCGTAGCGCTGGCGGTTGGGCGGGCATGCACGCCGTCTTGACCGCATGGCGGGCCGAGGTCGAGATCGTCGACGAGCCCGCCGATCGGATCATAAAAGACGACGATCCAGACGGGCTGTGGGTCGTCGCGCTGCCGCTCCAACGACGACCGACACGTGGGGCGCTCGATGCGCTCGCTGGCTGGGCGCGTCGCGGCGGGACTCTCGTGCTGGCCTATTCCGGATTGCCCGAGCTCGAAGGTGAAGCGCGGGTGCTCGGCTCGTTCGGGCTCGACATCGATTCCGTGCGTGATTGGCCGCCCCTGGCGCCACGGGCATGGTGGCGTCACCGCACCGCGACGTGGACGATCGACTGGCCCGGATTCCGCGCCGCCGAGATCGAAGCGCCGAGCTCCTTGCCCGAGCCTCCTTCACGCGCCACGATTCTGGCGCGCGGTGGACCCGATCAGCGACCGGTCGCGTTTACCTGGCCGCTCGGTCGTGGTCAGGTGCTGGTGGTGCCGGCCGCGTTGTGGAGCAATGCTTGGGTCGACGAGGCTGGCAATGCCGACTTGCTGGCCGCCGTCCATGGTCGATACGGTCCGCGGTGGCGATTCGACGAGTATCATCACGGCCTCGCATCGAGCTCGACCAGCGACGCGGCGCTCAGCCGTCATATCGGCCACGTGTGGGATCTGCTGACCGTGCACCTGCTCGGGCTGTGGCTACTCGCGGTGTGGGCGCTCGGGCGTGCCTTCGGGCCCGCGTGGCGCGCATCGACCGTACGCGGTGGTTCTTCGACGGGCTTTTTGGTCGCGGTCGGAGCCTTTCACCGTCGCCTCGGACATCATCGACAAGCGGCGCAACGGTTGGCCGAGCGCGTCCGCCGTCTCGATCCCGATTGCGACAGCGATGCCTTGACGACCCTCGATGACGCCAGCGCGATCCGTTCTGGCGACGAGCTTTTGGCGGCGGCTCGTGAGCTTGCCGCGAGTCGCAAACGCTAGCGGTTCTTTTCAGCAACCTGCCAAGGAGACCGATCCATGGACGAGCCACAGGCCGCCCCTTCCACGACCATCGATCAATTGGCCGAGGCCGCGGAGACCGTCTTGGCCACGGTCGATCAACACGTGTTGGGTCAGCGGTCGGCGGCCGAGATGCTCCTCGCCGCCTATATGTCGGGTGGTCACGTGCTGCTCGAAGGCGTGCCCGGTATCGGCAAGACACTGCTTGCCCACACCTTCGCGGCGACGCTCGGCACGATCTTTCACCGCATCCAGTTCACGCCCGATCTGATGCCGGCGGACGTCGTGGGCACGAACATTTTCGATCCGTCCGAAGGCGGCTTCCACCTCGTCAAGGGACCGGTGTTCACCGAAGTTCTGATGGCGGACGAAATCAACCGGACGCCGCCCAAGACGCAAGCGGCGCTGCTCGAAGCGATGCAAGAAGGTCAGGTCACCATCGACGGCGAGACCCATCGTCTCGATCGTCTCTTCTTCGTGGTCGCCACCCAGAACCCGGTCGAGCACGAGGGAACGTATCCGCTGCCCGAAGCCCAGCTCGATCGCTTCACCTGCCGGATCGACATGGGGCTTCCCTCTCCCGAAGACGAGATCGAGATGTTCCGCCGTGCCGCCAGCGACACGCTCACCGGCTGGGGTCGTGGCAACACGGTCGAGCCGGTGGTCGGCCGTCATCTCACCTGGCCGCTGCGGAATGCGTCGCGTCATGTCCACGTCGCCGACGACATGCTGGGTTATCTCGCCGGGCTCGCCGCCGCGGTCCGCAACGCCGCCGAGGTCGAGCTCGCGCCCAGCCCTCGCGCGGCGCTCGCGCTGCTCGAATTGTCCCGCGCCATGGCTTTGCTCGACGGACGCGACTTCATCGCTCCCGACGATCTCAAACGGGCGCTCGTACCGTGCTGGTCACACCGCGTCTTGCTTACCGCCGAAGCCGAGCTCGAGGGTCACGAGCCTCGACAATTGCTCACCCGGCTCGCCGAGACCGTCGAGGTCCCGCACTAGCTTCCATGCCTTCAGTCCGCGTGCGGCACGGTTAGCGTGAGTTTTTTGGCGTAGTAGCGGAAGGATCGGAAGGTCATGCCGAGCAGCTGGGCGGCCTGGGTTTGCACGCCACCACAGCGTTCGAGCGCTTGCACCATCAGCTGGCTGCGAATCTCGTCGAGATAGGCCTCGAGGTTGAGGCCTTCTTCCGGTAGGGAGATGGCGGCGATCGGACGTTCGTCGGGCTCGACGATATGAGGCGGGAGATCGGTGGTGCCGACGGTGTCACCCGTACCTAGGGCGAGGGCGCGCTCGATGGTGTTTTCGAGCTCGCGAACATTGCCCGGCCAGTCGTACCGCTCGAGGAGCTTCATGGCGGCGAGGTCGATCGGCGGCGCCTCGATGTCCATCTGCTCGCTGAATTTGGTGACGAAGTGCTCGGCGAGCAAGGGTACGTCCTGGCGACGCTGACGGAGCGGCGGCAGGTGGATCGGGATGACGTTGATGCGATAGAAGAGGTCTTCGCGAAACTCGTTCTGCTCGATCAGCTCTTGGAGGTCTTGGTTGGTCGCGGCGATGATCCGTACGTCCACCGGCTCTTCGTGACTGCCACCGACGCGTCGGATGCGTTTGTCCTGCAGGGCGCGCAAGAGCTTGACCTGCATGGTCGGTGTCATCTCGCCGATTTCGTCGAGAAAGAGGGTGCCGCCATCGGCGTCTTGAAAGAGCCCCTTTTTCTCGCGAATGGCCCCGGTGAAGGCCCCGCGCTCGTGACCGAAGAGCTCGCTTTCCAGCAGCGCTTCCGGCATCGCGCCACAGTTGATCGAAAGGAAACGACGGTTGGAGCGCGGGCTGTGAATATGAATGGCGCGCGCGATGAGCTCTTTACCGGTACCGCTCTCACCCCGGATCAGAACGGTGGATTGTGTTTTCGCCACCCGTTCGATCAGCCGGAAAATTTCCTGCATACGCGGGCTGCGGCCGATGATGTTGTCGAAGCCGTAGCGCTGCTCGAGCTCCCGACGAAGGTAGACGTTTTCGGCTTCGAGACCTGTGGTTTCGAGGGCCTTCGACACCACCACCTTGAGCTCGTCGACCTCGAACGGCTTGGACACATAGCTGTAGGCGCCGAGCTTCATGGCTTCGACCGCTGATTTGTGCGAGCTGTACGCGGTGATCATGATCACCGCCGTATTGCGGCTGCGTTCCTTGATTTCGCGCAGCAGATCGAGCCCGTTGCCGTCGGGCATCAAAATGTCGGAGAGCACCAGATCGAAGGTCTCGTTGGCGAGAATCTGCCTCGCATCGGTCACCGAGGAAGCCAGCTTGACTTGGTAGCCTTCCTGCTCGAAGAGCAGATGCAGGAATTCGAGCAAATTGGGCTCGTCGTCGACCACCAGCAATCGCTGCTTCATACTTTCTCCTCGAGGGCATCGGCTCGCTCGTTCATACCCGTCGGCAGGTCGATCGTGATCGAGGTGCCACGTTCCGGCTCGCTATCGACCTGGATGACACCACCGTGTTCTTCGACGATTCGATAGACGATCGCCATGCCGATACCCATGCCACCGTCAAAAAACGACTTGAAGGGGTGAAAGAGATTAGCACGCTCTTCTTCCTCCATCCCCGCGCCGTCGTCACGGAAATGAATGCGATAGATCCCGCGATCGTCGATCGCCGTGCCGCCGATCGACAGCGTGCCGCCCTCGGGCATGGCTTGAATGGCGTTGCGGGCGAGATTCCAAAACACCTGGCTGACCTGATCGGGATCGGCGGTGACGAAGAAAGACGACGGGTCGAGCTCGGTTTGGATGCGGTGCGCCGATGTCACCTCCTCGCTGTTTTCGAGGAGAACCGTGTCTTCGGCGAGTAGCCGGGCGATGTCGAAGCGGGTTTCGTTGCGTTCTCGCGGCCGGGCGAAGTCGAGAAAGCCTTTGACGGTTCGGTCGAGGCGACGACTTTCCTTGAGCGTGATGTCGAGCAGCTTGGCTTCGGCGCCGTCGTTGTCGGCGGTCTGCGCCAGGAGCTGGACCGAGCCCGAGATCGCCGCCAGGGGATTGCCGACTTCGTGGGCCAAGCCAGCGGCCATTTCGCCGACCGCCGCCATACGGTCTTGAAGCCGCACGCGCTGCTCGAGACGTCGATGTTCGGTGAGATCTTGGAAGACGACGATGTAGCCGTTCTGTTCATCGTCGGCATCGCGCAGCGGCGAGAGGGAAAAGCCGATGGTCAGCCGTCTGCCTTCACGCTCGAGGTCGAGCTCCGAGCGTGTGCGCAGCGCGACCCCGTTGTCTTCGAGTAGCTGACGACAGGCTCCGGCCCAGCTTGCATCGTCGAAGAGCAGGGTGTCGGTGATGGGAGCACCGTCGAGGGTTCCGGATGCGACCCCGAGGATTTCGTACGCGGCACGATTGACGTCGATCAGACGTCCGTCGAGGTCGGTGATCGCCACGCCGCTCGAGATCGACTGGATGACGTCCTGGTACAGAGATTCGAGAAAGGCCTGCCGTCGTCGGAGCTCGGTCTCGGTTCGTTTGGCGCGCACCGAGAGTCGCGACGCCAGCGTCGCCACGCCTGAAAACCCGGCGAGATTGAGCAGCAGATGATAGGTGAGCGGCAAGGCCGACGGGCTCAGCGCGTCGATATCGGTGAGCGCGCGTTCGAGGAATTGCACCACGGTGGTCCAGCCGAGCGCCAAGGATACGAGCGGAAAGGCCCATGCGACAAAAGCCATCACCGCCACGGTGAGCGCCGCGCTGCGTCCGAGCAAGGCTGCGGCGACGATGATCACCACCAGATAGAGCAACAGCATGCTGCTGCCCGCCGAGCCCAGGCGGTAGATCACCAGCGTGATCAGCAACACGTCGCCGGTGAATTGGATATACGCCTGTACGACGCCGTGTCGCGGCAGCCAGCGCAGCAGCGCGAGATAGAGCAGCGTCTGGATCGACACCGTCGACACCAAGACTTGCAACAGACCCACCGGCTCGATCGGCAGATCGAATTCGGGCGATACGGCGAGCAGATACACCGGGATGACGATGCTCATCATCGCCACCACGCGGATACAGATGATCCAGAAGAGCTCGCGGTTCAGATCACGGTCGTGATGTTGCATCGATCTCTACTCTGTGCGCGTCGCGGAGCCCGAGTCAAACGAAAAGGGCGCCCGGTTTCCCGAGCGCCCCTCGATGTGGCAGCAGCCGCCGAGCCCGGGCTCAACCGATCTGCGTGATGATCGTGTAGAGCGGCAGATACATGGCCGCGACGATCGTACCGATGATCGCACCGAGCACGACGATCATGATCGGCTCGATGAGCTTCATCAGACCGCTCACCGCGGTGTCGACCTCGTCCTCGTAGAAGTCGGCGATCTTGGTGAGCATCTGATCGAGCGCACCGGTTTGCTCACCGACGCTGATCATCTGCACCACCATCGACGGAAACACCTTGGTGTCACCGAGCGGGCCACTGATCGTTTTACCTTCTTCGACGCTTTTGCGCACGTCCATGATCGAGTCTTCGATGATCGCGTTACCCGACGTACGAGCGGTGATTTCGAGACCATCGAGAATCGGCACACCCGAGGCGGTCAGGGTGGCCAGGGTGCGGCAGAACCGGGCGATGGCGATCTTGCGCAACAACCCGCCGATCGCCGGGATATAGAGCAGGGCCTGATCGAGAATGCGCCTGCCGCGATAGGTCTTGTGCCACTGTTTGAGCGCCACGAAGATCGCGGTGATGAGCAGAATGATCGGGATCGCGTAGGCGGCGACGAATTCACTGGCGTCGACGACGATCCGGGTGAGCAGCGGTAGACGACCACCGAGACCGGCGAAGAGCTGTGCGAAGACCGGAATGACCTTCCACAGAATGATGAACACGATGACGAAGGCGATACCGATGACCGTCACCGGATAGATCATCGCCGCTTGCACCTGGCTCTTCAGCTTGACCGCTTTTTCGATGTAGGTGGCGAGACGCGACAGGATGATGTCGAGAATACCGCCCGCCTCACCCGCAGCGATCATGTTGACGTAGAGATTGTCGAACGCTTTCGGATGCTTGCGCATCGCGTCGGCGAGCGACGCACCGCTCTCGACGTCGGACCGCACCTGGGTGACGATCTCTTTGAAATTCCGTTTTTCTTCTTGGTCGCCGAGGATCTCGAGACATTGCACCAGCGGCAGACCGGCGTCGAGCATGACCGAGAATTGCCGGGTGAAGATCGAGATCTTCTTCGACGGCACACCGCCACCGATCTTTGGCAGCAACGGAATGCGTCGTTCCTTCTCGCGCAGGCTGGTGACCTGGATCTGCTGGCGCCGGAGAATCGACGCCGCGGCGACACGACTGTCGGCAGCGAGCACACCTTCACGGACTTCGCCGCCGCGTGTCTTGCCCTTCCAGACGAAATTGGCCATGGTTTATCTCCTCGTGGCGCGCGCCGGCGGGCCGGAAGCACCGAGGTTCGGGTTGAGCGCGGCCGGGCCACGCTTGAGTAGCTCTTGCAGCTCGTCGGGGTAGCCCGATCGGGCCATCGCGGTCTGTTCGGTGATCAAGCGCTTGAACACCAACGACGCGAGCGACTGGTTGAACGTCTGCATGCCGTATTTCGACTGACCGGTCTGCATCATGCCGTAGATCTGGTGCACCTTGTCCTCACGGATCAGGTTGCGGATCGCCGACGTCGGCACCAGGATTTCCATCGACAGCGCGCGACCCTTGCCACCGATGCGTGGCAACAGGGTCTGACACAAGATGCCTTCGAGCACCAGCGAGAGCTGGGCGCGCACCTGCGGCTGCTGGTGCGCCGGGAAGACATCGATGATGCGGTTGATGGTCTGGGCCGCCGAGTTGGTGTGCAGGGTCGCGAAGGTCAAGTGACCGGTTTCGGCGATACGCAGCGCCGATTCGACGGTCTCGAGATCACGCATCTCACCGATCAGCACGACGTCGGGATCCTGACGGAGGGCGGCACGCAGCGCTTTGGAGAAGCCATGCGTATCGGCGTTCACCTCGCGTTGGTTGACCAAACAGCTCTTGTGCTCGTGCAGGTACTCGACCGGATCTTCGATGGTGATGATGTGCTCGGCACGCTCGCGATTGATCTTGTCGAGCATCGCCGCCAGCGTGGTCGACTTTCCAGATCCCGTGGGGCCCGTCACCAGCACCAGGCCACGAGGTTTCTCGCACAGACGCTCGATGACGCTGGGCAGGCTGAGCTCGCGAAAGCTGCGGATCTCGTACGGAATGGTCCGGAATACGGCGGCGACCGCGCCACGCTGGTGGAAGACGTTGGCGCGAAAGCGCGCCAGGCCTTTGATACCGAAGGAAAAGTCGATCTCGAGATCCTCTTCCAGACGGTGTTTCTGGATGTCGGTGAGGATCGAATACGCCAGCTGCTTGGTTTGCGTGGCGCTGAGCGGCGGTAGATCGAGGGGGCGCAGACGACCATCGACACGCACCGACGGTGGTGCGTTGATGGTGATGTGAAGGTCCGAGCCACCTTGCTCGACCATGCTCTTGAGCAATGCGTTCAGAGTCGGGGGCACCTGGGCTCCTCTCGTGTCGACTTCGCCGGGGCGATTTGCGCCTAAAGCCTATTGATTACCGTCGATGAGCATAACGGACTGTGTCATCCCTGCCAAGTTTCAGGCGGCTTCGCTCAGCCGATTTCCACTTTGCCTTTCGCCAGATCGACGAAACTCACTTCGTCCATGCGCCGCGTGGCGTCGCCCTGCTCGAGGCGGAGCACGCCGCGTGGACACACCTGTGAGCAAATGCCACAGCCGACACACGACGCACGCACCACGTCTTGGCCACGCTGCGCGTACCAGCGCACGTCGATGCCCATTTCGCAGTAGGTCGAGCAATTGCCACACGAGATGCACTGGCCACCGTTGGTGGTGATCCGGAAGCGCGATTTGAATCGCTGCACCAGACCGAGAATGGCGGCGAGCGGACAGCCGAAGCGACACCACACGCGGTTGCCCATGAGCGGATAAAAGCCGGTGCCGACCACGCCCGCGAAGATCGAGCCGATCCCGAAGCCGTACCACTGACGCCATTTCCACGGCTCGGCGCCGAGCACCGCGCCTTGCTCACCGGTGAAGAAGCTGTAGAGCACGATTCCCGTCATCACCACCGCGAACACCAGCACGCCGTGGACGATCCAGCGTTCGGCATGCCAGGCCTTGACCCGTTTGTCGGAGAGATGCCGGAAAGGATCGCCGAGGGTTTCGGCGAGACCGCCACAGCCGCATACCCACGAGCAATACCAGCGTTTGCCGAAAAAGAACGCGAAGAGCGGCACCACCAAGAAGGCCAGCGCCACGCCCCAGACCAACATCAGCCAGCCGAGCACGCCCGAGCCGGTATAGCCCTCGATCCGATAGTCGTAGAACAGGCTGTAGTCGAGGGGCCAGGCGTTCTTGAGGTCATAGGCCAGATTCGGCTTGTTGAGCAGCACCATGATCGCCGGGATCAAGAACGCGAAGCCGAGCTGGAAGAACATCACCGAGCCGGTGCGCACCAATTGATAACGACTGTGGCGATATTGCATCGCCATCCGCACACCCATCACCAGCACCGCGATGGTGTAGAGCAAACCATAGAAAAACCAGCGATCGGCGGGTTGGTTGCGCAATAGCTCGCTCACCGGATCGGCGAGCCGGATCCAATTGGTGATGTATGCAGGGTAGAAATAGAGCAGCACGTAAAAGCCGATCAGGACGCCGCCCAGCGCCATGCCGGCGAAGCCCTTGGTTTGGATGCCGCTGAAGAACGTGCCGTCGTTCTTGATCCCGGGGGATTCGAGCCCCAGACGTGGCAGGAACGCCGCCAGCCCGCCGATGATCATCAAACCCAAACTGAGCCAGAAAAAGAGCGTCACGTTCGAGGGTAGGAGGCCCTGGGCCGCCGCGTGCGCGATCGCGGTTTTGTATTCCCCGCGGTAGTAGTCGCCGATGCCGTAGCCGATCGTCGCCTCGGTGCGGTCGAGCGCGCCGTCGACCTGGGCGAGAAACGCGAGCACCGAATCGAAGCGTTCACCGGACAGACCGCGCAGCTCGTTGTACAAGGCGTCGCGATGGCCGTCCTGAACCGTGCCGCGTTCGTCGAGAGCGGTGAAGGTGGCGTCGCTGATCTCGTAGTGGGCCAAGGTGAGCGCGACGATGAAGACCGCGAAGCCGATCAAAAAGAGCACCAGACCCGCGGTGCGGATGTGCGCGAGCGTCGAAGAGGAGGTTTGGCTCATGGTGTTTCCAGGGTCTTCGGAGTCAAGCGGTTCGGGTGGCTGCACGACGGTCACGACCGAGCACGGCGAGCAGGCTGGCGAGCCCACGTTTGCGTTTGAGCGTGATGGGTTGGTCGGGGAAGCGTTGGTTGTAGAGCGCCACCAGATCGGCTTCGTGCTCTTTGTAGATCTCGGGATCGAAATTGGCGGCACCGAGGTTTTCGAGCACGAATCGCAGCTTCCGGCCCTCACGAAGCCAGCGGTCACAGAGCTCGTGGCGGTAGCGGATCCCCATCACGTTGTAGCCGATGACCGTTTGGTCGTCGGTGCGAAAGTTGATCCGGATGCTTTTTTCACCGCCGCGACCTTTGGCGTCGATCGGATCTTCCCAATAGAGCGACTCGACACCGTCGCCCGGATCGGGCTTGATGTCACCGTAGACCTGATATTCGATATCGAAGAATTTCGCCGAGTTGAACCAGATACCGGGATCGTAGGCGCTCGATTCCCCACAGATCGTCCGCGCCACGGTTTCACCCATCAGCCGGCCGGTGTACCAGAGCGGCTCGACCGGTCGACGGCCGGGTTGGGGCTCACGGACCTGGGCACAATCACCGATGGCGTAGATCCCGGGGACGTTGGTCTCGAGCGTGTCGTTCACCATGACGCCACGTTCGGTCTCGATCCCGGAGCCGTCGAGAAAGTCGATGTTGGGCACGACCCCGATCGTCAAGCCGAGAAATTGACAGGGGATCTCCTCGTCGTCTTTCGTCACCACCGCGCGCACGCGGCCGGCGGCGTCGCCCTCGATCCGGTCCATTTCGGTGGACAGACGCAAGTCGACACCGTGAGATCGCAGCTGACGGCAGATCATCGACGATTCTTCCGGTGGCAGGATGTGACTCATCCAGCTGCCTTCACGCACCAAGAAGGTCACCGGGATTTTACGGCTGAGCAGCATCTCCGCCATCTCGACCCCGATCAGACCACCCCCGACGATGACGGCTCGTTCGATGCCTTGGGTGTGACGCTCCATCGCTTCGAGATCCGGCAGGCTGTACAGCCCCTGGACGCCATCGAGATCTTGGCCCGGCCAACCGAACATGCGTGATGTCGAGCCGGCGGCGATCACCAAATCATCGAAGGCCAGGCTGCTGTCGCCGTTGGGGCCTGGACGATCGAGAGCGAGCTGGCGAGCGTCGACGTCGACCTTTTCGACCCGCGCGCGCAACAGATCGATCTTGTTCTTGGCCCAGAAGAAATCCTCGTAGGGCTTGGTGTGCTCGTAGGTCATGTGGCCCATGTAGATGTACATGAGCGCGGTGCGCGAAAAGAAATGGTCGGTCTCGTCAGAGATCACGGTGATGCGGTGATCGCTCCGTTTGCGAATGTGGCGGGCGGCGCCAATGCCGGCGACACCGTTGCCGATGATCGCGATGTGCTTGCGGTTCTCACCCATGCTCGGTGCGTCTCCTCCGGTCGACGGATCGTCGATGTGTACTGCAGGATACGCACCTACCCTAGTGCCCGGTTTGGCCTGATGTCCAGTTCGCGCCGCCTCAGCCGGTCAGCCAAGTCATCAGGAACGGCAGCGTCAGCAGTGAGAGCACGGTGGTGATCAGCACCGCGTTGGCCGCGCGGCGCACCCACACGCCGTAATGCTGGGCGAAGAGAAAGCCGTTGACGCCCACCGGTAGAGCCGCGGTGAGCGTCGCCACCGTGACGTAGATCGGTGGCAGGTCGGCCAGCACGCCGACGCAGAGGAACACCACCAGCGGGTGGAGGAAGAGCTTGAGACCGATGAGCACGGTCACGTTGCCGCGCTCGCCCACATTGCCGCGCTCGCCACCGGTTTCAAGCGTGGCGAGTGTTGCACCCAGCGCCACCAGCGCGCCGGGTACCGCCGCCGCGGCCAGATAGGCCAGGACCTCGTCTACCAGCGGTGGCAAGGTGATCCCGGTCGCCGCGATGACCCCGGCGATGAGGATCGCCGCCACCAGCGGATTCTTCAGCACGTCGAACATCGAGCTCACCAAGCTTTCATCGCCGTCCCGTTTTCCCCACACCACCAACGCGGTGGTCAGGGGTAACAACACCGCCGAATGAAACGTGATGAGGATGAGCAAGGGGCGCAAACCCTCGGCGCCGAAGAGGGCATCCATCAACGGGATGCCGATCACCACGACGTTGCTGAACACCGCCATCAACGCCATCATCCCGGCCTGGGCGAGGTCGAGATCGAAGAACGTACGTCCGATCAGCGCGGCGAGCGCGTAGATCGCCAGGGACGCGCCGAAATAGGCCACCACCAAGGTCAAGTCGGTGCCGGTGGGTAGAGGCTCTTCGGCAATGGCGCGGATCAAGAGTGCCGGGATGGTGATCTTGAAGATGAAGGCGCTCAGGCCTCGAATGCCGGCATCGTCGAGCACGGCGCGCCGGGCCAGCAGCCAGCCCAAGCCAAGCAGGACAAAAAGTGGCAAGATCGCGTCGAGTACGGTCATCCGCGCCTCGGGCACGCCGCTCTCGGCACCTCGTCCACGTGTTTTTCAGGAGGAACCATGCTTTTGCCCAACCCCATTCGCCGCTACTCGGTGTCGTTTGTCATCGGGTTGCTCGTCGTCGTTTCGCTCGTCGCCATGGCGACGGTCACGCCGCTGGCGGCTCAGGACGGCGATGAGCCGATCCGGGTCACCGATCTACCCCACCTCAAGACCGTGAACGGGATCGATGTGTCCGCCGACGGTCAGTGGGTGGCCTACGTCGTCAGGTCGATTCACGAGGCGGATGGGGAGTGGTCCTATCGTCGGCATCTGTGGCTCGCCGCCACCGACGGCTCGACGCCACCACGCCAGCTGACGCATGGCGAGCGGCGCGACGGCAATCCCGTCTTCTCCCCCGACGGTACCAAGATCGCCTTCCAGCGTGTCGACGACGACACGCCGCAAATCTGGATCTTGCCGCTCGGCGGGGGTGAGGCGTACCCGCTGACCGATGCCGACGAGGGTGCCTACGGGCCGGTGTTCTCGGCCGATGGCAAAACCATGGTCTACGGGAGCGCCCTTCCCGAGCACGACATCGAGGGCGAGCCGCCGTGGAAGACCGAGCGGGCGCGTCGTGCCTGGCGCGACACGCCGAATTTTCGCGCCATGGAAGACGGAGAAGACAACGACGATTCGACCGCCAACGAAGAGGCTGAGGACGAAAACGCCGCGGACGAGGTCGAGCCCAAAGCCGACGGCACGCTCGAGCAAGTACGCGCCTGGTTGGCCAAGAACGCCGCCGACGACAACCCCAAGGTCTTTCACGAGCTCACCTTTCAGGACGAGCTGGGCCTGGAAGACGAGCGTTCCTACGGCACGCTCTTTTTGACCGCGGTCGAGCCCGACGCCGAGCCGGTGCGACTGACCCACGGCTACATGGACGTCTTCGATCCCGTCTTCACACCCGCGGGTGACGCGCTCGTCGCCACCGCGAGAACCTACGATCGTCATCCCGATCGTGTCTTCAAGTCGGACCTGTGGCGGATTCCACTCGATGGCAGCGGTGGTGAGCTCTTGGTGTCATGGGGTGACTACCAGCTCAACAACGCACGTTTCACCAGCGACGGCAGCCATATCGTTTTCGTCACCTACGACACGGCGGCCATGGGCTACTCGATCAGTCAATTGGCCCGTGTGCCGGCGACCGGAGGCACGCCGAGCTGGCTGGCGCCCGACCTGCTCTTCGACGTCACCTCCTCACCCGTGGTGTCGGACGACGGCTTCGTCTATGCCCGGATCAACCGCCACGGCACCTCGCCGGTGGTCCGGATCCCCGAAACCGGTGGTGCCGCCACCGACATCGTCGCCGGGCCGGTCGGTGTGCGGGGCTTCGATCTCGAAGGCGACGTGCTCGCCTACGCGCTCACCCGCGTCACCAACCCCACCGAGGTGTTCAGCGCCGCCGCCGATGGCTCGGGTGAGCAGCGGCTCAGCGATCTGCATCACACTTGGTTGCAAGACAAACACATCGTCGAGCCGACCGGGTATTGGGTCGATCGTCCCGATGGCACCAAGGTGCAGTATTGGGTCATGGAGCCGGCGATGCGCAACGACGGCACCGAGTACCCGACCGTGCTCCAGATCCACGGTGGACCGGCGGCCATGTGGGGACCGGGTGAGCTCACCATGTGGCACGAATTCCAAGTCATGGCCGGCTGGGGCTACGGTGTGGTCTACAGCAACCCGCGCGGTAGCGGTGGCTATGGGTACGATTTTCAGCGCGCCAACGAGCAGGATTGGGGACACGGTCCGGCTGGTGACATCCTCGCCGCGCTCGACGAGGCGGTGTCCCAATACGCGTGGATCGACCGTGATCAGCTCTTCGTCACCGGTGGGTCCTACGCTGGCTACATGACCGCCTGGCTGGTCACCCAGGACCATCGTTTCAATGCCGCGGTGGCTCAGCGAGGCGTGTACGAGCTGTCGTTCTTCTTTGGTGAAGGTAATGCCTGGTGGCTGGTGCCGTGGCATTTCGGTGGCTATCCCTGGGAGGACGAGATCCAGAAGATCCTCGACGCCAACTCGCCCCAGACCTTTGTCGATCAGATCCAGACCCCGCTGCTCATCCTGCACGCCGATCGCGATCTGCGCACCGGCGTCAACCAGAGCGAGATGCTGTACAAGAGTCTCAAGGTGCTCGAGAAGCCGGTCGAATACGTTCGCTATCCCGAGGAAGGCCACGAGCTGTCGCGGAGCGGCAACCCGCTCCGACGGATGGATCGCATTCTCCGGATCGTCGAGTTCTTCGAGCGCTGGGCCGAGCACCCCGAGCCGCCGCCGGCGATCTCGACCGCTGAATAGCGAGCGTCGGTCGCGGTGACGACGTGTTTGGTCCCTCGATCCGGGTCGTTCGTCACCATTCGGTTGGTGGGGGAAGAGCGGTCCCCTACTCTAACGCTCGTGGATGCCACGAACCTTTTGGCGGGTTCTGGTCTTCGAGCCGGCGGAGGCAAGGCGGGAAGCCGCCGCCGGCAGGGTGAGGTGGGACCGTTCTTTCTCCTCAGTGATGACAACTCGACATTCAACGGTCCCGCCCACCCGGTTTCTTCCTCCGACTGACTCAACGGCGTCCCTCGAGGGCGCCGATTTTCTTCCTCGGACCCGACGTGTGGGGAAACCAGCGACGACGAGTCGCCGGGGCACGACGGGTCGGATCACCGCCGGTGTGTCTTCCCGGTCGTCACACCGCGGTTGCGGGAGCCTTAGCTTGCTTCATGCGTCGCCGACTTCACGGCCGACCGCGCGTCTGCGTCTTCTGACCCAGATCGCCGCCTGGTTGGTCGTCGCGCTGGCCCTCGTCACCGTCCCTTTGCCCCCGTGGGCGCGTCTTCTCACCGTGTTGCTCTACGGCATCGCGCTCGGGTTCCAGCTCGCGCAGCGTGGCCGCCACGACACCGTCAACGCCTTGAGCCTGGCGCGTCGCGAGGGGCAGCTCGCCCAGGCGCGGCTCGACACGCTGGCGATGCAGCTCGATCCCCACTTCCTCTTTAATACCCTCAACACCATCTCGGCGCTGATTCATCGTGATCCGGCGAGCGCCGATCGCATGATCACCCTGCTTTCCGATCTTCTACGTCGCTCGCTGGCCGACGATGGCCGCGAGGTCGTTCCGCTCTCCGAGGATCTCTCGCTCTTGGACCTGTACCTGGCGATCGAACGGATGCGTTTTCTCGATCGTCTCGATGTTCGATTGGATATCGAGCCCGACTGTCGCCAGGTGCCCGTGCCTCGCTTCCTGGTGCAGCCGCTGGTGGAGAACGCCATCGTCAACGGCATCGCGCGTCGTTCCACCGCCGGCCGGGTCGCCATTCACGCCCGTCGGCTCGGTCGCTTGCTGCGGGTCGAAGTCGTCGATGATGGGCCGGGCCCACCTGCGGGTGGGATCGCCGAACGTGCCGGCCTGGCCAAGCTACGGGCGCGCCTGGCGCATCAATACGGTGACGACGTGCGCTTGATCGTCGACGAAGCCGAGCACGGCGGCACGCGAGCGCGTCTCGATCTACCTTTGGCAAGCTGAGCAGAACGCTGCCGCGCGGCCGGCGATCAGAAATCGTGTCTACGTCGCATCTTCGAGTCCGAGCGCGTCGTCGATCCGTACAAGCGTTTCCTACTCTGCGAGTGCGTGTTCCACTATCTACGCCTCGACGAGCATGAAGTGCTCGATTATGAGAAAATTCTTGCCGACATGGGTATTTCGGAGGTGCGAAGCATGGAGCTCACCTGGTCTGAAGAGTTGATTGCCAAGGGGAATGAACAAGGGCTCGCGCGGGGACGTGAACAAGGGCTCGCGCGGGGACGTGAACAAGGCCAACGTACTGAGCGACGTCGGATTGCGCTGAGTTTGCTCGAACGACGTTTCGGTCCGTTGACCGCACGGGTGCGCAACGAGGTCGAGAAACACGATGCCGAGCAGCTCGACGCGTTGATCCATGGTGTGATCAGCGCCGAGACGCTGGCTGATCTCGATCTCGATTGAGCGGGTACGTTCGATCGAGGTCGATGAAAGCCGAACACGGCAGCACGCGAGCGCGTCTTGATCTCCCTTTCGGCTCCTGATAACCGCCTTTTTTTGGGTGGTTTTCGCCCCATTACCGCGTCTGTCGGTACAATGCGCACATGGTCGATCTTCTGCCAGCGTTGCTCGTCGGTGGGGTGGTGGGTTTTCTGCTCGCGTGGTTGGCGAGTCGAACGAGAATCGCCAAGCTCGACGAACGACTCCGCTGGTCGGAAAGCGAACGCGAGCGTCTCGTCGACCAGGCCGCCAGCGCGACGCGTCTCGAACGCCAGGTGACCGAGCTCCGCGCACGACACGATTCCGATGTCGAACGTCTCGCCTGGATCCACACCGCCGACGAACAGCTCCGTCTCGCCTTTCGTGACCTCGCCGCTGAGGCACTCGAACGGACCGCTGGAGCCGTGCGTCGCGAGGGCGACACCGAACGCAAGCTTGCCGAGACGCGGATGCGTGACGCCTGGCGTGAACAGCACCAGGCCCTCGACGGGATCGTCGGTCCCTTGCGTGAACGGCTCGATCGTCTCGATCAAGAAGTCCGTGGGCTCGAGCAGCAGCGTCGTACCGATCAGGCCGGGCTGCAAAAGGAAATCGCCTTGCTCCGCGATGCGCACGGTGATTTGCGTGGCCTCACCGCCGGTTTGGCGGCCGCCTTGCGCGCCCCTGGGGTGCGTGGGAAATGGGGTGAAATGCAGCTGCGCCGGATCGTCGAGCTCGCCGGTATGGCGCACCACGTCGACTTTCTCGAGCAGCCTTCGACCGCCGACGGTCTACGACCCGATCTCCTCGTCCAGCTGCCGCATGGCGCCGTGCTGCCGATCGACGCCAAGACCCCGCTCGAAGCTTTGTTGGCAAGTGACCAGCCCGACCCGCAAGCCCACGTCCGTAATCTCCGTGCCCGCGTCAGTGAGCTCGCCGCCAAGCGCTACTGGCGACAATTCGACCAGGCGCCCGACTTCGTCGTCATGTTCATCGCCAGCGAAGCCGCGCTCGCCGTCGCCTTCGAGCACGATCCCGATCTGCTCGACCACGCCTTGGCGCGACGCGTCCTGCCCGCCACGCCGGTCACCCTCCTTGCCCTGCTCAAAGCCGTCGCCTACGGCTGGCAACAGCAGCGAATCGCCGCCGACGCCCGTCGGATCGCCAGCCTCGGGCAAGATCTCCACGACCGTCTCACCACCTTCGTCGACCATCTCGGCAAAGTCGGCCAGGGCCTGAGCGGCGCCGTCACCGCCTTCAACCGAGCCATCGGCTCCTTCGATCGACGCGTCCTGCCGGCGGCGCGCAAGCTCGGTGAGCACGGGGCGGCGGTGGGCGAGGTCGGTGATGTGGAGACGGTCGATACCGCGATC
>JBCDBH010000048.1:0-23694 GCA_039184055.1 Acidobacteriota bacterium | reverse complement strand
GTGGGGACGTTCGAGGGTCACGCTGGCGGGGTGTATTCGTGTGGTTTTTCATCCGACGGTGTTTGGGTGGTGTCAGGTGGTTCCGATGGGACGGTCCGTTTGTGGGAGGTGTCATCGGGTCGTTGTGTGGGGACGTTCGAGGGTCACGCTGGCGGGGTGTATTCGTGTGGTTTTTCATCCGACGGTGTTTGGGTGGTGTCAGGTGGTTCCGACGGCACGGTCTGTTTGTGGGAGGTGTCATCGGGTCGTTGTGTGGGGACGTTCGAGGGTCACGCTGGCTTGGTTACTTCGTGTGGTTTTTCATCCGACGGTGTTTGGGTGGTGTCGGGTGGTTCCGATGGGACGGTCCGTTTGTGGCGGAATGGTGCGGAAGGCCCGTTCAGGATTCACCACTTTCGCAACGGCGAGCACGCAACTCTCCGAACCGACGGCTCCGGCCTGATCGAGGTTTCCAAAGGTGCATGGCGCCATCTAGGTTGGGAAATTCTCGACCCCGAAACCGGTGAGGTCACCGACTTCTGGCCTGCCGAAGTCTTCGGCCCTCTGCCGATGGAATAGAGCTCATGGTGTTCCTTCTTACCCTGTACATAGACACGACGCCCAGCCAAAAGAGGCGGGCTCGCTATCGCCCGGGCTTGCAATTACGCGTGCAGCTGGCGCGGAACGGACAACTCTAACTATCCAACCAAAGCTTCACGGCAAACACCAGAACCGTCACCACCACCACCCCACGAATCCATTTATGCCCTTTGGCCACGGTCAGGTGCGCTCCGAGACGTCCGCCGATGATGGTGCCGGCGGCGAGGGCCAAGCCATACGTCCAGGCGACTTTGCCCTGCCAGGCGAAGAGGGCGAGGGCGAGGGTGGTGAAGCACAGAACGGTCAATACTTTGATGGCGTTGCCGCGCACGAGGTCGAGGCCGGCGAAGGTGGTGACGGCGAGGAGGAAGAAGCCGACGCCGGCCTGGACGAAGCCGCCGTAGATGCCGACGAGGAAGAAGGCAACCATGACGAAGAAACGTCTCTTGCCGGTCAGCTCGAGGGCGCGGGTCGGGTCGTTGTTGGCTAGGGTTTTGCCAAAGGGGTCCCACAGGGTCCAGAGGGTGACGATGATCATCAGGAGGGCGAGGATGCGTTTGAAGGCGTCGTCGGTTACGACGAGGGCCGCCCAGATGCCGATAGAGGCGCCTGCTGTGGCGGGGAGGGCGGCCCAGACGAGGGCGCCTCGGTCGACGACGTTGGCGCGCATGAAGCCACGCAAGGCCGAGGCGTTTTGCATCAGGATGCCGACGCGGTTGGTGCCGTTGGCGACTTGCGGGGGCAGGCCGAGGAAGATGAGCAGGGGGAGGGTGAGGAAAGAGCCGCCGCCGGCGACGACGTTGAGCGTCCCGGCGACGACGCCGGTAACGGCGAGCAGGACGGCGGTGAGGATCGGGTCCATCGTGTCGTCGGGCGGGCTAGGCGTGGGGCAGACGGACTTCGAAGACGGCACCGCTGTGCGGGCTGTCGACGACTTCGACTTCACCGCGATGACGTTGCGTCACCCAGCGGACGAGGTCGAGGCCGATGCCACCGGCGCGACCGTCGTCGCCGGCGTGGAAGCGCTGGAAGATCTCTTCGCGTTTGGCCGGGGGAACGCCCGGGCCTTCGTCGCGCACCCGCATACGCACCTGACTGCTGCCGTTGTTGGCGAGCTGGTCCACCGAGAGAAAGACGCGGCTGCTCGCCGGGGTGTGACGGATGGCGTTGTCGAGCAGGTTGTTGACCAGGAGACGCAGCAGCTCGGGATGGCCTTCGACGGTGACGTCGGGATCGAGATCGGTTTCGATCGCGACGTTTTTCTCGTCGGCCAGGGGCTGCAGGGTGTCGATCGATTCGTGCACCAGGTTGGCCGGCTTGAGCACTTCACGCGCTTCGGCGTCGGCCTGGCCACGCGCCAGGGCGAGCAGGCTTTCGACGATGCGCTGCACGCGCTCGACGTGACGCAAGGTGTCGTCGATGACGATTTGATAGTCCTCGGCGTCACGCGGTCGTCGCAAGGCCACTTCGAGCCCGCTGCGGATCACCGCGATGGGTGTACGCAGCTCGTGGGAGGCGTCGGCGGTGAAGCGTCGCTGCCGTTCGACGGTGGCGTGGAGACGACCCATGAGCTCGTCGAAGGCGGTGGCGAGCGCGCCGACTTCGTGGGGCGCGTTGGCCGGTACGCGGAGCCGCTGATCGAGCACTTCGGAATCGAGGCTGTCGATGTCGCGGATCAGCGCGCTGATCGGCCTGGTAGTGCGCCGCGCCAGAAGGAGACCGCCGAGCGCCGCGAAAGGCATCAGCCCGAGACCGGTGAAGGTGAGCGCGAGAATGATGTCGTCGTGCCGATGTCGGAGCGCTTTGTGGGTCGAGATGGCTTCGACAAAGGCGTCGGGATGACCGTGGACGTTGTGACGCACCGCTAGGTGTTCGTCGTCGAGGGTCACCAGGGTGTTGAGAATCGGCTCGGTAGCGACCACGAGCGCGGGCAGGCCGGGGGTTTCGACCGTGATCTCACCGTTTTCCACCAAACGCAGCCAGACCGGCATCGGCGCCTCGGCGTCTTCCGCCGCGAGCTCGGGAAAGTCGAGTGAGCCGGTGCCGGCATAAAACGATGCGAAGCCCTCGGCCTCGGCGTAGAGCAGGACTTCGAGATCGTGGATCGCGTGCTGATCTTCGATCCACACCACCACCGTCGCCGACGCGACGTAGAGCACCAGAAAGATGATCGCGAACCAGCGGGTGATCACGAGCCCGAGCTTGGGGCCGTGGAGGGTTTCGGATATCACGGTCGGGGGTGCGGCGCTCATGGTTGTTCGTTACGCAGGATGTAGCCCAGGCCTTTGATGGTGTGCACCAGCCGTGGGCGCCCACCCTCTTCGAGCTTGCGGCGGATACGCGACACCAACACCTCGATGACGTTCGACTGCCCGGCTTGGTCGGCCTCCCAGGCGTGCTCGGTGATCCGCGCCCGGCTCAGCGGTGTTTCGGGGTGGAGCATGAGGTATTCGAGCAGCATCAGCTCTTTGGCGGTGAGCTCGATCGGCTCACCGGCGCGCGCTACGCGTCTGCGGGTGCGGTCGAGCTCGAGATCCTGATAGCGCAGGATGTCGACCGGTGGTTTGTGCCGACGGAGCAGGGCGCGCAGCCGCGCTAGGAGCTCTTCGAAGGCGAAGGGTTTGGTCAGATAGTCGTCGGCGCCGGCGTCGAGCCCGTCGACCGTATCGGCCACGGTGTCGCGCGCGGTGAGCATCAGCACCGGCATGCTCGCGGCGTCGCGCCGCCAGGCGCGGAGCAGCTCGAGCCCCGAGCCGTCGGGCAGCATGCGATCGAGAATCACGCCGTCGTAGTGACGATTGTCGGCATGGGCGCGCGCTTCGGCGAGGGTCGACGCGACGTCGACACGGTAGCCCTCCTCGCGTAAACCCAGTTGGAGGTTGCGGGCCAGGCCCGGCTCGTCTTCGACCAAGAGTAAATGTGGATCCATCGTCAAACCTTGCACGGGGCGAAATGATTCACAAGGCGCTCGAGGGACCGTGGGTTGTCCGGAGCGCCGAGACGGCTGGTGAGACGTTCACGTTTGTCGTACCGCAGCCAGAAGAAGAGGTGGATGCGATCGTCACCGCCACGACAGTCGTAGAGCACCGTCGCGCCGATGCCACCTCCGCGACGCGAACCGACGATCTGGCCGCTTTGGGTGACCCAGCGCGCCTGGCCGTTCTGGACGTCGAACCGCCCACGGTCGAGGGTCTCCGAAGGGATCAGCCGCGGGTTGAGGTTCGACGGCAGACGGAGCTCGTCGCCACCACCGAAGACGTCGTGGCCGTCGAAGAACGCGTCGAGCGCGGTGGGGTGGATGGCGCCCCCGCGCACCCGCGCGTAGAGCACCACCTGATCACCGAGATCTTGACTGGAGCGTTCGACCTTGACGTTGATCGGCGGCGCGTCGCTGAGCACCGCGACCTGCATCATCATCGGTACGCCGGTGACGTATTGCGCCGTCCAGCCCGGTGGCAGGGTGTCGGCGCCGGTGAGCTCGCGGATTTGCGCCGCGCGATCCATCGGTTCGTCGGCGGTGGCCGGTACGTCGGTGCGTTTGAGCACGAACATGCCACCGCTCACCACCATCGCCGCCACCGCCAACAGCACCAACAGCCCGAAGCTGATGCCGATAAAGAGCCCGGGGCCGCGTGGGTCGGCCACGGCTACATCTTGTCCGGTACCGGCACGCCGAGCAGCTCGGTGAGCGCCTCGAGCGCGCGACGGAAGACGGTGAAGGCGGTCAGACGCACGAGCCGGAGGTCGGCGTCGTCTTCACCGAGAATCCGGTGTTTGTTGTAGAGCGCCGCGAAACGTTGGGCGAGATCGAGAGCGTGGCGGGCGAGCAGCGACAGCTCGAGCGTGTCGGCGGCTTTCTCGACCGTTTCCTGCACGCTGGCGGCGGCGAGCGCGATGTCCCACAGCTCGTCGTCCCACAGGCTCTCGTCGAGGGCCCGCACGGTGTCGTTCGGCGTATCGACCTCGAGACCGGCGTCGGCGGCTTTACGACGGATGTTGCGCTCGCGGACCAGGGCGTATTGCAGATACGGCCCGGTTTCACCCTCCGAGCTCAGGGCCTCGTCGAAGTCGAAGGCGATCACTCGCGTGGTGGTCTGTTTGACCATGAAGAAACGCAGCGAGCCGGTGGCGATCTGGTGCGCCAGCTCTTCGGTCTCGCTCGTCGACAGCGCCGGGTAGCGTTCGCCGACGTCCTCACGGCTCTTGGTTTCGAGGGTGTCGAGCAGATCGTCGGCTTTGACGCCGATGCCTTTGCGCCCCGACATTTCGAGACGCTTGTCGCTGTCGTCGTCGAGGTAGCCGAGCTGCTTCGCGGTTTTGGCGGAGAGCGACACCATCTCGTAGGCGAAGTGGATCGAGCGCTTGGCCTCTTCGGGATGGCCGGTGGCTTCGAGCCCGGCGCGCACGATCTTCTGCAGATAGCTCTGTCGCGCGTCGATGACATTGATCACCCGCGCACCGCGGCCGAAGCTCGGATGCTCGTCGACGCCGCCTTCCGAAGTGGTTTCCCAGACGTCGTTGTCGGCGTCCCACACCCGGTACTGGAAATCCCGGCCGAGCAGACCGAACTTCCACAGCTGGTAGGCGATGTCTTTGCCGACGTAGGTCACCGTGCCGTCGGAACGCACGATCACCTTGTCGGGATCCTCGAGACCGGCGAATTCCTCGCTCTCGCTGAGCGGCATCACCCAGCAGCCTTTGTTCTTGCCGTCGGCTTCGAGCCGGACCGCGCCGGTCTCTTTGAGCTGTTCGAAGGCGATGGTGAAGAAGTCGAGCGCCAAGATGTCGTGCTCGCGGGTCAACACGTCGTAGCCGACACCGAGACGCGCCATGGTTTCGAGGTGACGACGGACGATACGTCGCGCCACCAGCTTGCCCATCTCGGCGCGCTCCCCGTCGTCGTGCTCGAGGGCGTGAAGCGTGGCGCGACGCTGCGCGCGACGGCTCTCGTCTTCCTCGTACCACCGGCCGACCTCGCTATAGAGATCCCAGCAGTAATAATCGAAGGGCTCGGGAAGCGCGGCGACCGCGTCGAGATCGAGCCCACGGATGTCGAGAAAGCCGACCACCACGTCGGCGAGCTGCACACCGGTGTCGTCGATGTAATTCTGAATCTCGACCGGGTGGCCGAGCTGGCGCAGGGTGCGCACCAAAATATCGCCGAGCACGGCGTTGCGCAGATGGCCGATATGCGCCGCTTTGTTGGGATTGATGTTGGTGTGCTCGACGATCACCTTCTCGTTACGGGCGGGATCGCTCTCGAGCACCGGCGCGTCGAGCAGATCGGCGACGAAGCGGTTGCGCACGAAAAAGATGTTGAGAAATCCAGCGCCTTCGATCCGCACCTCGCGGACCCAATCGGGCAGCTCGAGACCCTCGAGCAACGCGCCCGCGATGTCTCGAGGCTTCTTGCGAACCTGCCGCGCCAGGTGCAGCGGGGCGGGAAAAGCGACGTCGCCGAGATCGCGTCGGGGCGGCGTTTCCACCACCGGGTCGTGCTCGACTTCATAGACGTCGAGAATCCGTTTGGCGACGATTCGCGCCAACGTCGATTTACGTTCCTTGAGCATGGCCGGCGCAGCATATACCATTCGTTGTTCGTGGCGAGCGACCCGTGGTAAGAGGGATGTCGGCCCTCCATCCATGTCTCACACACCGGGCCGATTCGCCGGATCTGGTACAATCGCAAGAGCTTTTCCCGCTTTTCAGGAGAGGACACGTATGAGCAGACAGTTGTCGATCCCCCTGGAGGACACACAGCTCAAGCTGGTGGTGGGGGACATCACCGAGCTCAAGGTCGACGCCATTGTCAACCCGGCCAACGAGGACCTGCAATTGGGTACCGGCGTGGCGGGGACCATCCGCGAAAAGGGTGGGCCGTCGATTCAAGAGGAATGCGATCGAATCGGCGGCACGGCGGTCGGTACCGCGGTGATCACCGGTGGTGGAAATTTGATCGCCAAGCATGTCGTCCATGCTGTCGGACCCCGTTCCGGCGAAGGTGACGAAGATCGCAAATTGGCTTCGGCGGTGCGCGCCTCGCTGGCGCTGGCCGATCGTCACGGCTTGCGCTCGATCGCCATGCCGGCGATTTCGACCGGAAACTTCGGTTTCCCGATGGATCGCGCCGCGCGTATCATGCTCACCGAGATCTATCGCTACTTACAGGGTGGGACGAAGCTCGAAGAAGTCACCGTGGCCCTCTTCGACGAGCCCGCTTTCGAAGTCTTCAAGCGCGAGCTACGGCGCGGCTTTCGCTGATTCCAGGAGCACCATGAGCGACGAGGAACGGTATCGGCGGCCCGAACCGGAACGGACCGAGCCCGATCGGCGTTTCTCGACGCTGCTCGACAACGGCACCGAGACGGCGGAGGACGACGATCCGATCCGTCACGGCGTGCGGCTCGGCTATCAGGTGATCGACGAGCACCTCGAGCAAGGACGACGGATCGCGCGTGAGATCAACGATCGCGCCTACGGTCCGAACGCCTTGGGTCGCGACATGCGTGAGATGGCCGAGCGGATGATTCGTTTCTCGTCCGACGTCGCCTTGCTCTGTGTCGAGATGATGACCTCGTTCGCCGGTTTCGAGGAGCAAGCCGACGGGGCGAGCTCGGATGGCTCTCGTCGTGCTTCGTTCAGCTCCCGCGCCACCGCCTCGACGCCCACTCATCCAACCGACGACGAATCACGCGCCCGGCTCGCGGTCGAGATCGACCGGCCGTCGCGGGTGAGCGTCGATTTGGCGCCGGGTGGTGATCTCGCCGACCTTCATCTGCCTCACGGCTTGCGTGGCCTCGACCCGAACACACCGCCGCTCGACGCGATCGAGCTCGTCGAGGGCGACGACGGCGAAACCCTGTTGCGCATCCAGGTTCCGGACGACCAGCCTCTCGATCGCTATACCGGTGTCGTGCTGGCGCGGAGTAGCGGTGAGGTGCGGGGCACCGTCGCCGTTCACTTCCTGCGTTGAGCCAGACGCCCGGCACCGTGACCACGCAAGACGATCTCGCCGTGGTTCGCGAAGTGCTCGCCGAATACGGCGAGATGACCCGCGCCGCGCTCGAGCCCTACCTGCCGAAATGGGAGCCCCGTCGGCATCTCTACGATCTGATCGCCGACTATCCGCGGCGCGGCGGCAAGATGATGCGCCCGACCTTGTGCTTGGCCACCGCGCGGGCCTTTGGCGCCCGTCCTGAAGAAGCTCTGCGGAGCGCGGTCGCCATCGAGCTGCTGCACAACGCTCTCCTGGTTCACGACGACATCGAAGACGGCAGCGAGCAACGCCGGGGTCGCCCGACGATGCACGAGATGTTCGGCGTGCCGATCGCCATCAATGTCGGTGACACGCTCGGTTTGCTCAGCCTCAGACCGCTGATGGACAACCTGTGGTCGGTGGGCATGCGGCTCGCCTGGCGGATCATGGAAGAGACCGAGCGCATGGCGCGTGAGTCGGCCGAGGGGCAGGCGCTCGAGCTCGGCTGGCGTGAACAGAACGTGACCGACCTCACCGAAGCCGATTATTTGTCGATGGTGCTCAAGAAGACCTGCTGGCTGGCGACCATTCATCCTCTCCGCGTAGGGGCGTTGATCGGCAGTCGTGGCGGGGTCGATGTCGATCGATTTATTCGTTTCGGTTTCTTTTTGGGTGCCGTGTTTCAGATCCGTGACGACCTTTTGAACCTCACCGGTGACGAAACGGCCTATGGCAAAGAGGTCGGAGGCGATATCCTCGAAGGTAAGCGAACCTTGATGTTGATCCGATTGCTGCGTGTCGCGGCGCCCGCCGAGCGCGCTCGGGTGGAGGCTCTGCTCGGTTTGCCGCGTATCGAGCGGCACGTCGAGGAAGTGGCCTGGGTGCGTGAGCGTATGGATCATCACGGTTGTCTCGATTACGCGCGCGGGATCGCGCATGGTCTCGCCGGTGCCGCCGCGCACGAGCTCGATTTGGCGTTCGAAGGGGTGCCCGCGTCGCGGGATCGACGCTTTATCCAGAGCCTGGTTACGTGGAGCCTCGAACGCGCCGCGTGACGAGTCTGGACGGCGTCGCCTGGCGAAGGCGATGACATCGCGGCCATCGAGCACGGCAACGAGTTTTTGGGGGCGTCATCCTGAGGGGGGAGGACGCCAGGAAGGGGAAGATCATGAGCGACGAGCGTTTCAAACAGCTGCCGGTGTATCACCGGGCCACGGTGGGGTCGTCGGATGCCACGGTGAGCGAACCGCCTTATACCTTTACCGGTGTCACCATGCGGGTGCTGCCTTTGTGGGCGAGCATCCAACAATTGAATCGCTTCGTCGACGCACGGTTCAACGTCGTCCCGAAGACCATCGCCCATTTCGAGGCGGCGATGCCGATCGTGTTCTTGGTGGTGCTCGATTACGGCAAGATGAGCTCCGACATGGTCAATGTCGGCTGGGTGGGGCAGCACGAGGTCGGGTTCATGATCCCGATGCTGCAATACCACTACGACGAAAACGGCCAGAAGATCTTCGACCGGTGGGCGTACTCGATGCCCTATATCTTTGTCGACGAAGCCGAGTCGATGATCACCGGTCGGGAGATCTACGGTTGGGGCAAGCTGCTCTGTCGCTACAAGAACGGTGTGTCGCCATGGGCCTTCGAGGTCGAAAAACCCGAGACCGTACTCGATCTCGAAGTTCTGAGCTTTCCCAACACGTATACCGCCGAACGGATCGGCTGGCGTTCGCTGTTGCGAATCGTACGCAATCCGGCGGCGGCGGCCATTCGCTGGCCACCACGACCGAACGGCGTGCTCGATCCATTCAGCATGGTGGCCCGCACGGCGCACAACGCCTTTCATCTCGCCGACGAGTCGGTGACCTTGCTCACCAAGGGGTTCGCCCGCGATCGTCGCTCGTGGGGGCCGCTGGGTTCGCAAGTCGTCGATTTTCTTTCGGTGACCTGGCCTTATACCGGTCTCTTCGGTCGCGAGGGCGATTCGGCGCTATGGCCGATCATCAATCTCAAGCAATTCCGCGAGGCGTCGGGTGATCGTTTCGCGTGCTACCAATCGCTCAACAGCTCGAATTTGGTGGTCGAGCAGTGTTCCGAGATCGGTCTCTACAATGCCCTGCACCTGCTGGGTGGCGATTACTCGGGTGGCTACCAGATCGAGATCTCCGAGTCGGCGGCCTATCCGATCGTGTCGAATCTCGGTCTCTACGCCGAGTATGTCGAGGAGCCACCGGGTTCCGAGCGTCGTGGCCTGACCTGGGGACGCCCCACCAACACGCGACTCGAACACGCCGACCGTTACGAGCACGCCAACAGGATTTACGTTGCCAAGCTGACCCCGGTCTTTCCGATGTGGCTCGAGCTCAACCTGAGTTATGAAAGAGGGCAAAACCTCGCCTGGCGTGCTCCCGGCTACGATTGGTCGACCACCTTGGAACCGGGCGAGCCGACCCTGCACGTGGCGCATCACCGGCCTTCGAGCGCCGAGGCGACGGCCGCCGATCCGACGAGCGCCGACACGTCGAACGGTGCCGAGGCCGCGACCGATGAAGCCGACGATGGCACCCGGTCGATTCTCGATGGCTATCGCGACATTCGTGGCGAGCTCGAATACAACTACGGTGTCGGTGGCGCTTTGCCCCCCTATTCGAGCTCGTTGCACATGCCGGTGGCGAGCACGCGCTTCATCGTCTTGCCGGTGGCCGATCAGAAAGCTCTCGGCACGTTTATCGACAACTACCTCAACGCGCCGTTGCGGAGCCCGCAGGCTCAGGCCGCGCGTGCCCGGATCGGCGACGACAGCCCGGAGGTCGGCTATCGGCTGCGTACCTTCGGTGGCCAAGCCTTTGTCGTGCTCACCATTTCGAGCTATCTCGAGATGTACACCCCGACCAACAATGTCGGTTCGTGGATCGAGCACGACGTCAGCTTCATGGTGCCCATGTGGCGCACGGTCAATGGCGTCGACACCGATGACGACAACGTCTTTTGTCGCGCCTGGCATTTTCTCGATCGCTCCTCGGCGGTGATCAGTTTTCGCGAGGTGCTCGGCGAGCCGGCGCTGCTCGCCGAGATCGAGCTGCCACGGAGCGATTGGCTGGCGCCGAGCTATCCCGACAGCCCACAACCGCTCGTCCGGCTATCGGCGAATGTTTTTCCAGCCTTGTTCGTCGGGCAGAAAGCGTCGCCACGGACGCTCTTCGAGGTCGTCAAGCTGTCGCACAAGGCCACCGCGACACCGGAGATGTCGGCCAGGGCGGTCGAGGGTTTGCAGGCGATCATCAAGGAGGTCAAGGGGCAGTCGGCGATTCCCAAACGGGCGGTCGACGAGCTCGAACGGATGGCGGAGCAGGCCACCGAGCCGGCCATGCTCAGCAAGCTGCTTCCCAAGGTCACCTTCATGATCGATCTGGCGCGTAGCGATCCCAAGGTGCCGGCGAAGCTGGCCGATCGTCTCGTCGATTTGGTCGGCGCGGTGGAAAGCGAGCATTCCCTGGCGGCGGGTTTGCCGGGTGACGGGGACGACGACGACATCGACGTTGGCTTCGCGGGTCATATCGAGGCGTGGCTGCGTAGCCGGAGGTTCTTCGAGCTGGTCAATCTCAAGCACTATCACCACGCCGATGAGCCGGATCGTGCGTGTTATCAGGCGTGGGTCAGTCAGCACATCCGGTCGGAGTACGAAATCGAGCCGTTGATGCTCGACGTGTCGCGGTTGCGCTTGCGGCTACATCGCTTTGTCAGTCAGCCGATCGCCGAGGTTCTCGGTCTCGAGGTCGCCGAGACCGAATTCGAGAAGAGCAAAGACCCAGGCTTGGCGTGGGAAGGCATGCCGGTCGACGTCGTCAAACCGCTCTTCGCGTTCTTGGTGAGCGCCAGCTACACCCAAGACTGTAGTTGGGAACGGCCGATCTTTCCCTGGGTGGCGCCACGCGATGGGTGGCCCGAGCCGATGACGAGGCCGAGCACGGACGAGTCGCCGGACGATTCGGCCGCCGCGTCGTCGAGCGAAGGCACGAGCGACGATGGCTGAGCCGATCGACGTTGCGATCATCGGCGGTGGTTGTGCCGGTCTGACCACCGCCTGGGAGCTCAGTCGGCCGGAGCTGGGTGGCCGGTATCGGGTCACCGTCTATCAACAAGGATGGCGCCTGGGTGGCAAAGGCGCCTCGTCACGTGGGCCGAACGGGCGGACCGAGGAACACGGTCTTCACGTCTGGATGGGCACCTACGAGAACGCCTTTGCGATGATCCGAGCGTGTTACGACGAGCTCGATCGCGATCCGCGCACCTGCCCGCTGGCCGATTGGCGACAGGTCTTCGTACCGGCGCCGTGGGTCGGGGTGATGGAGCGCGCCACCGACGCGCCGTGGTTCGGCTTTTTTCCACCCGCCGAGGGCCTGCCGGGTGATGGCGGTCATCTCCTGCCCGATCTGCGTGGCTACATCAGCCGCACCGTCGCGATGCTGGCGACCGCGATGCGGTCGTTCGACGCCGATGACCAAGTGGTCGTATCGTCAGCGGAGCCAGCCCCGACAGACCTGGGCAGTGCAGTCCGTCGGCTCGGCCGACTCGGCGGCTACGCCAGCTGGACGGCTCTGGCCGAATCGGCATCCGTGCTCGCCGCGTCGCTCGCCGTCATCCCGGTGAGCGGGCCGATGCTGGCCAAAGCAGTCACCGCGCTCGCCGAGCCGATCCGCGCACGGCTTCGTCAGCTGAGTCGGCAATCCTCGGCGGCGCGTCGGCTGTGGGCGATCACCGATCTGCTCACCGCGATCATCGGTGGCATCGCGCGCTCCGGAATCCTGCTCGATCGGCGTGGTTTCGATGCTCTCAACGAGCTCGACTATCGCGAATGGCTGCGGCGTCAAGGCGCGGCGCCCTCGACGCTCGATTCCGATTTCGTTCGTGGCGGGGTCTACGATCTTTTCTTCGCCTACCAGGGTGGCGATCGCGCTCGCCCGGCGCTCGCCGCCGGAGTCGCGTTGCGCAGCAATATGCGGATGTTCTTCACCTACCGGGGCTCCTTCTTCTGGAAGATGACCGCCGGCATGGGGGATGCGATCTTCGCGCCGCTCTACGAGGTCTTGGCGCGTCGTGGGGTGCGGTTCCGCTTCTTTCATCGTCTGCGCGACGTCGTGCTGTCGGCGCCCGAACATGGGGTGCGGCCGCATGTCGAGGCGCTCGATTTCGACGTTCAGGCGACGCCCAAAGGCGAGTACGAACCGTTGATCGATGTCGACGGGGTGCCGTCGTGGCCCGATCGGCCGCTGTGGAGCCAGCTACGGGGCACGCCCACCGAGGGCGATATCGAAGCGCCGTGGACTCCGGGTGTCGGCACCAGTCGTCTCGAAGTGGGCAAGGATTTCGATGCGGTGGTGCTCGCCACCGGTCTCGGCGCGGTGCCCTGGGCCGCCAACCAGCTGCTCGAGCGTTTCGATCGCTGGCGCGCCATGGTCGGCCGGGTCGAGACCATCGCTACCCAGGCCTTTCAGCTTTGGCTGCGTGAGGATCCGCGTGCGCTCGGCTGGTCGGGGCCACCGCTCGCCACCGTCGCGGGCTTTGTCGATCCTTTCGATACCTGGTCGGACATGCGTCAGCTACTGCCACGCGAAACCTTTGCGACGCCTCCGGGTGGACTGGCGTTTTTCACCAGCGTCTTGCCCGAGCCTCACGGCATGGTGGGGAATGTACGGGGCGCCGCCGAACGACATCGCGCGGTGCGTGACGACGCCGTCGCCTATCTCGACCAGCACGCGGGGACCCTGTGGCCGGGCGCGGTCGATGCGACGGGAGGTTTCGACTGGGATCTGCTCGTGCCACCCGATGGTGTCGACGCCGGTCGGGGCTCAAACCGATTCGACAGCCAGTTCTGGACCGCCAACGTGCGCCCGTCCGATCGCTACGTGCTCTCGGTGCCGGGCAGCCCGTCGTATCGCATCTCGCCGCTCGATCGCGACGTCGACAACCTCACCGTGGCCGGCGACTGGACCGCCTGTGGCATCGACACCGGCTCGGTCGAATCCGCCGTCATCTCCGGACGTCTCGCCGCGCACGCCATCGCCGGCTCGCCGGCCTTGAGCGACGTCGTCGGCTGGGATCACCCCTGAGATGCGACCGCTACGGGTCGCGATCGTCGGTGGAGGCGTCGCGGGGCTGACCGCCGCCTTCGAGCTGTCGCGTCACCCGGAGTGCGCCGTCACCGTCTATCAGCCCGGCTGGCGTCTCGGTGGCAAGGCCGCGTCGGGACGTGGGGTCGGTGGGCGGATCGAAGAGCACGGTCTGCATTATTGGCCCGGCTTCTACGAGAACGCCTTTCGCATGATCCGGGCGGTCTATGGCGAGCTGGCGCGTCCCGATTCGGCACGTATCGCCACCTGGCGTCAGGCCTTTACCCCGCTCGACTCGATGGGCATCGCCGATCCCGCGACCGGCACACCGTGGACCACCGTCCTGCCACGTACCGAAGGTCTCCCTGGTGAGCCCGATGCCACCCTGCCCGACCTGCTCGGCTATGTGCGTCATCTCCAAGCCGCCTCGGATAGCGTGCTGCGTGCGGTGGCGCGTGATCGTCAGCCGACCCGCCTGCTGGCCATCGCCGATCTACTCGCCGTCGTCACCCGAGGTCTGGTCAGCGACCGCGTGCTCACCTCGCGTCACGGTCTCGACGTGCTCGATGGTGAGGATTACCGGGCCTGGCTGCGCCGTCACGGTGCGCTTCCCGGGACGCTCGACTCGGCGTTCGTGCGTTGTCCGTATCTGTCGCTGATCGCTGATGGGGGCAGCGGTGAGCTCTCGGCAGCGGTGGCGCTCCGTGCCTGCTTGCGTCTCTTCTTCACCTATCGCGGGCCGTTCGCCTGGGCGATGGAAGGCAGCATGGGCGACATCGTCATCGCGCCGCTGTACGAGATGCTGGTGCGTCGTGGCGTCGACTTCCGTTTTTTTCACCGCGTCAGCGAGGTTCATCTTTCGGTCGACGAGCCGTGTCACGTCGAGGCGATCGACGTCGAAATCGAGGCGCGCACCGAGGGCTACCAGCCGTTGGTCGATGTCGCCGGGGTGCCGTCGTGGCCCGCGGCGCCCGATCTCGATCAAATCGAAGCCGCCAACGAGCGCAAGCGGCTCACGGTCGGTAACGACTTCGACGCCGTCGTCCTAGCGGTCGGACACGGCGCGCTACCGTCGCTCACCAAGCAGCTGAGCATGCGCTTTCCCGCCTGGCGCCAGATGTGCGAGACGGTGCGGACCACCAACACCCAGGCCGTCCAGCTATGGTTTCATCGCCCGCTCGAAGAGCTCGGCTGGCGCTCCGAGGCGGGCACCATTCTCGGTGGCTTTCGTTCACCCTTCGACAGCGTCGCCGACATGCGTCGCGTGCTCAGCCACGAGCCGGGTCATCAGGCCCGAGGGCTGCTCTACCTTGCCGGGCCGCTGGATGATGCCAGCGATGATGACGATGAGGACGAGGCGAAGGTTGCGGCACGCGCCGATCGTTTCGTAAGCCACGATCTTCCCGTCCTTCTGCCCGAGCTTCGCACGTCCGATATTGCCGATCGCTTCGTCACCGCCAACCTCGATCCGTCCGACCGCTACGTGCTCAGCCGTCCTGGGACCTCCGCCGCGCGGATCTCACCGCTCGACCTGCTCGCCGACAACCTCACCATCGCCGGCGACTGGACCGCCTGTGGTCTCAACGCCGGCTGTGTCGAAGCCGCCGTCATCTCCGGTCGCCTCGCCGCTCACGCTCTCACCGGCGAGCCTGGTCTACGCGACATCATCGGTTGGGACCACCCGTGAAACGCGCCCTCGTTCTCGGCGGCGGCGGTCAGCTCGGCACCGCCATCGTGCACGCCCTGCTCGACGACGGTTGGCACGTACGCGCCCTCGTCCGTCGACCCAAACCCTTCACCCTGCTCGGGCTCGACGTCGAAGTAGTCGTCAGCGACCTCGATACGAGCGAGTATCTCGATACCTGGCTGAACGGTTGTGAAGTGGTCGTCGACTGCGCCGTGCCCTACCCGCTCGCCCCCGGCCGCGCCAACCTCAGAAGCCTCGACCAGCGACTCGAGCCCTTACTCGCCGCCTGCGAAACACACGGCGCCATCTACGCCCAGCTCAGCAGCTTCGCCACCGCCCGCGCCGGCGCCTGGGTCCATCCCTACTTCGCGGTCAAACAACGCGCCGAAGAACGGGTCCGTCAAGCCGCCGAGCGTGGTCTCGAGACCCTCATTCTCCGTCCCACCACCTGCCTCGGCCCCTGGGACAACAAACCCTGGCGTCTCGCCCTCTTGCCTCAGCTCATGCTCGGTCTCTTGCCCGTGCCCACGCGCGAGGTCGTCGACGTGGTCGACGTCCGCGACGTCGCCGCCAGTCTTCTCGTCGCCCTCAAAGAAAAAAGCTGGGGCCACCCCCAGCTCCTCTCCGGTCGTCGTCTCCGGCTGACCGACCTCGTCACCCGAGCCACCCAGCTCGCCGACTTACCCGCGCCGGCCACCGTACCTTCATGGCTCGCCACCGGCGTCACCAGCGGACTCGAGCTCAGCCTCCGTCAGCACACCCCCTGGCCGTCGTTGGCTCTCCTGCTCATTCGCCTCCAGGCCAGCCTCGACAGATCACCACCGCTCGTCCATCCGCGGCCGTTGGACGAGACGCTGCGATCAACCATCGAGAGTTATCGGAGGCGTGGTTTTCTTTAGGAGGAGAACATGGCACATCGCATCCACCGCGTGACATCCGTGAAAGTGATCGGCCCTCACGAGCTTCGCGTGGGTTTCGAAGACGGCGCCTCACAAGAGATCGACTTCGAGCCCGTGCTCAAAGGTGAGATGTATGGCCCCCTTCGGGGTCCGTTGCTATTCGCACAGGTCAAGATCGATCCGGAAGTCCATACTCTGATCTGGCCCAATGACGCCGACTTCGACCCGGCGATTCTTCATAACTGGCCGGAGCACAAAGAGCCTATGCGGAATCTGGCGAATCAGTGGGCCTTGGCGAGTGTCTGAAGCCGTTGAGCTCGCCTGGTAATAGCGGAGCCGTTTTGGCTAGCCGATCTCAACGTGTGTGGGCACCGCTCGTCCAGCCGAGATTCTACGAGCGACCATCAACAGTTATCGGAGTCGTGGTTTTTGCTGAGCCTGGTTCTCCTTGACCGGATGATGAACGACAACTTCGCCGTCTTCACCGAGCTCGGCAAAGGAGCGGCCCTCAGCGGCGAACTTTTTATCTAGGCGCAGCTGTTCGATCGCGGTCTCCACCTGCGTAATCCATCGATCGCGGATCACCGCCTGCTCCTCGGCAGTGAGGTTGTCGTAATCAGCGTCTCCCATCGATACCTGCGAGACGCTGGGGCCATGATCACGCTTCATCGTTGAGCCCGCTCCGCCATGTCGACCTTGCCATCATCGGCGAAGACCCGATCGAGGAATAGGCGATTTCGAGGTAGCGGAATCTTTAGGTGTATCGGTCATGGAGGCTCCTTCCCCACGCGGTGGTCGAGTGGGTGAACTCTATCGTGGCCGAGCAAACGAGGCGCGGGTGACTTTTTTGGCACGCGCGTTGGTACACTCTCGATCATCACTCATGGAGGCCACGTGAAGATCGTAGACGCTTGGATGCAGCATCCGACGCCAGATTTTCTTTCTGACCCGATTTTTGCGTCGCTTTTTCGCTGGACGAAGCAAGAAAAGCCTTCAGAGGTGCCGCTCGAATCGACGATTGCCGCGTTGAATGCCGCGTCGGTGGACAAGGCTTTGGTGAGTGCATGGTACGGACCCAACGGCCCGATGATTTCGAACGAGGAGGTGGCTTCATGGGTTGTTGAAGCACCGGATCTTCTCGTCGGGGTCGGCTCCGTGGATCTGCGCCGACCACGCCAGGCTGTGTTGGAGATTCGACGGTGTATCCAGGAGTTTGGCTTCAAGGCGATTCGGGTGTTGCCGTGGTTGTGGAATTTGCCTCCCGATGATCGAAGGTACTATCCGGTCTATTCCGAGTGTGTGGAGCTGGGCGTTCCTTTTTGTCTCCAGGTCGGCCATACCGGGCCACTTTGCCCTTCCGAGCCTGGAAGACCCATTCCCTATCTCGAAACCGTGGCCCTGGAGTTTCCGGAGCTGACGATCGTCGCGGGCCATATCGGCTTTCCGTGGACGGCGGAAATGGTGTCGCTCGCGACGAAGTTCCCCAACGTCTATATCGACACGTCGGCCTACAAGCCCAAGCGTTACCCCGCGGAGCTGGTCGCGTATCTTCGTGGCCACGGTCGTCTCAAGGTCATGTTCGGCTCGAATTATCCGATGATCACGCCAGCGGATTGCCTTTCTAGTCTGGATGTTTTGGAGATGACCGAAACCGACTTGGAACCGTTCTTGTGGAGAACGGCAGACAAGGTTTTCGATTTGGGTCTCGCCGAATCCGCAACGTGATCGGCACCGCGTGAACAACGGCTTTCATCGTGACGAGTGAATAACGCTGTTCTCGAGCTCGTAATGGTCGGTGGGCATGCAAGCGCCTCGGGCTGGTGCTTATTCACGCACGATGGGAGAACACTCGTGGAAGGCGACGGTAGAGACGAAAAAGACCTTGTGAACGTAGGGCCGTGGTTTCGCCTGGGTCCGTCGGTGGTGTTGAGCGTCACATCGCTTTTGATCGCCTTGTTGTCTTTGTATTTCACGAGTCTGCAGGCTTCTTACATGGCGGATCAGGCGCAGATATCGAAAGAAGCGCTGGAGATCTCCGCAGCCGGTCTCGCGCTTGCTCAGGAGGAAGCTGATCGTAAAAACGAGCATCAGGTCGTCATTGATCGTGCCACGCTTCAAGATCTCAAGGGTCCATTGACGAACGGAGCTTTGGTGCGTTGCTCTTTTTCGAATATGACCGATTCCCCTCGTTCGTATGCGGTTGTCGTCGAGTCAGCCGGCGTCGGAGTGCACTGGGCAAATGTGACTCCGGAGAAGATGAATCCCGCGATCTATCTTGATCCGGGTCCAGTTGTCGTCGCTCCCGGTGGGACATACGAATCGAGCTTCGTTGTGTGGCATACCAGCGAGCCTCCGAGAGATGCGTCGATCACGATGATCGTCAATGACAATGTAGAGCTCCATCTGGAATACGAGTACAAGGAAGAGCATCAGGGATATGTGATTCGGTCGGATTAGTTACGGGACGATGATGATTTCTTGAGAGCGACGCTCGGCCTCAGCTCGTAGTCGCTCCTTGTCGATGTGCCCAGCGACATGAAGAGAGTCGATTGCGTCGGTCAGAAGGTCAGTGCGGACGGTCTCGATCGCCGCGAGGAGCTCGGTGACGGGATCGAAGCCATCGTGGATCGGTGCCTTGGCGGAGGTCGCCGTAGCAAGGTGGAGATCGATTCCGCGAAGGTTCGCTACGGCATTGCGAATCAGGTGTTGTAACGCTTCGAAGCGATCTTCGATCGTCGAAGTTTGTTCGTGTTCGGTTCGCTCGATCTTCTTCCGTTGTCGGTGTTCACGACGCAGGTCGAGATCGGTACGCAACGCGGCTCGGCGCAGACAATCGACAGCGGGCGCGACTAGATCTTCACGGGTCGAGCTCAACCAGCCGGAAACATCGAAGCTGAGGGTGGATAGCTCGTGATCCTCGGCGATGCGATCCATGTCTGGTGGCATCGGTAGGGATTCCTCGAGCGAGACGAGTCGGCGCTCGATACGCATCAGCTCGACCGCGATTTCGGTGATGGCGTCTTGGACACGATCCACCGCATGGTGAGCTGTGCCGTGATCACGATTCTCTTGGCAGGGAAGTTTCAACTCGTTCACGAATCGCTCCTTTCTTCCGTTCCCAGAGACCCTACTGGATCGCTTTTGTCGTCAGAAGCGGTTCGAACAGTTGGAATGTCTTCGCGAAAGGAGTGGGGAGATCTTGGCAGGATCTCGTGCTCGGTACGTGAAGATGAGAGACGCCCCGAGTTATCGCTGTCATGTCGTCAGTGAACCACCTCGGGGGAAAGGAGTATCGATGTTCGTCGACCTATTCCTCCTTCTGATCCGTCTAGCGAACGCGGAGAAAACCGAAGCGCCACGCGACCGTAGCGGCGCGTGGATCGATCCGTACGGCTGACGGATCGAGCACCGGGCGATGCTTGCACCGTCCGGTGCTCCTATGCGATAAAAGAGAAAACGCATAGGAGCTTGGCAGATGATCCGTGAAGATCCGCGTCGGCAATTTCTCCACACCTCGCTTCGTGGATTGATGCTCGACCACTATATGGACAAGGTAGAAGAGTTACTTCTCGATCATCCTGCCCGCGCTCGACACTGGGCCGAGATTCTGCCGGAGGAGCTCAGCCACGTGGACGACACCGATAGACAGGTGCGTGGCTACACCATCCTTGGCGCGACGCGGAGCGCCACCGCCGATTTCGAGCTTGCGGAGGAGGCGTTTACACTCGCTTTCACCCTCACCCCTTCGGACACTTCGTTTCCCTACTCAGCCTGGCGTCATGCTGTCCGGGCTCGATATTGGATTCACCGAAACGACCAGACGCGCGCCGAAGAAGACGTCGAGACCGGGCTCGACTTGCTCGGTGATTCGCGTTCCCAGCCCTACGCTTGTGTACGAGCACTCCTTTTTCTGAGTCAGGGACGGTTTGCGTTCGATCGACAGGATTGGGAAAGAGCAGCCTTCAAGGCTTCCCAAGCGATTCGTGAAGCAAAATCTCGCAAGCGCAAAGGCGTCTACCCATTTGGTGATCGGGTCCGGACCGCCGCCGCGATCAGCTATGTCTCGGCCATGTTCGAAATCGATCCAGCTAGAGCTCTCTGGGAAATGGACAATATGAACCTCGTTCCACAGCGCATGAAGCGTCGAGGTTACGTCGAGCCGACCCGATCGTCGTTGGTGTTGTCATGGGCCGCCGGTTTCTTCCAGGTCAAGATCGGTCATGAAAAACCGGGCCTCGCCAATCTCGTCTGGGCAACCGAAAACCTTGCCGAAATCGGCGCCGTACTCGACGCGGCGCGCTGTGCCGTCGACCTCGTCAACGTCGCCAGCAAAGACCACCCAGCAGCCTGCGCCGCCATGCGCGCGCTGCGCGATCATCCCGATACATCCGAGCCTCTGAAAAAAGCGGCAATCACCTGGTTGGCCTCACCCGAGGCGATCGACCCCGTACCCGAGCTCAAAGCCGCTTTGGCAGCCGAGCGCTCGCGGCGTCGTCAGTACCGCTGATTCGGCACAGCTCCTTTGCGGCGGAGGCGTGTGCCTTCGCTTTCACCCTCACCCCTTCAGACTCCTCCGTTTCCCTACTCGGCCTGGCGTCATGCTGTCCGTGCCGGTGGCTAGGTATGTCGAGCCGCTTTGACGGGGTTGAGTAGCGGATGTCGCCCTTATTTATGTGATGCAGGTAGACGGTGACTCAGTGGAAATAGGCGAATCGGCGAAAGAACCGTTGAGGCCTAAAAAAAGGTTGATATATAAAGGAGGTACGAGCATGAGTAGGTCGATCACACGGCGTTGGGTATGGGTCGTCACGTTCTTTGCCATCAGCTCGATTGCGTCAGTTGCATCCGCGCAATTTTGGGGGCAGAAAGCGGAGGAAGACCATATTTCGGTCAGCGGAGAGGCCTCGGTTCATGTGGTTCCGGACAAGATTCTCGTCGTGTTGGGTTTCGACAAGTCCGACACTGACATCATGGTTGCAAGGCGGAAGACGGTCGCGGCGAGAGACGCGGTTGTCGAGGCGCTTGGCGAGGAAGGGGTTCCCGAGAACAAGATTCAGCTCGAGAGCATTTCTGTGCGACGGCAGTACCTGAGCAACTCGCGAAGTGGCGAGCCAAGGGTCTATGACTCCAAAACGACCCTGATTGTAACGCTCTCGTCGGAGCTCGAGCTGGAGTCCGTGGTCTCAGCGGCTCTGACTGCTGGCGCGGCAGCCGTGTATGGAGTGCATTTTCAGACGACGGAGTTCAAGAAGTACCGGGAGCAGGCGAGAGACGCGGCGCTCGTCGCCGCGAAGGAGAAGGCTCAGAAGATGGCTGCTGTGCTCGGTCAGGACATCGGCGCTCCGATCAGCATTTACGAGGACTACACGGGCAGAAGCTGGTTTTATTCGAGTTGGACGAGGTCGAGTGGGCGGGATCTGGGGATGTCTCAGGCCAGTAGTCAAGCGCCGAGTCCGTCGGGAGACGAGTCTGTCGATCTCGGCAGGATCACCATTCGAGCCGGAGTCCGGGTCACGTTCCGGCTCGTCGAGTAGGGCTGTGTGAAAAGAGGAACAGCCGGCCCGAGGGCCGGCTGGGTTGTCGAGCGGAGCTGTACGCCACTCAGTTGAAGCTGAAGCGCACGCCGAAGCGGAAGACGCGTGGGCTGAGGATTTCTTGAACGTGATCGCCATTGCTGACGTTGAGACGGCTCAGGCGTTGGAGGACGTTGGATTCGTTGAAGAGGTTGAAGCCGTCGATGCTCAGGGTGACGGCGAGATCACGGATTTGGACTTCTTTTTCGAGCCGAGCGTCGACGATGAAGATGTCTTCGTGACGGAAGTCATCGGGGTCGGCGACCTGGATCGGCGCGGTGCCACCACTGCTGGAGCCGGTGCTGATGCCGGGTAGGGCGACCGCACCGCGGAAGTGGGGCGTCGGGTAGCCCTGGCGACCGTTGATCACCAGGCCGGTGTTGAAGCCCCACGGACGATCGGGAGCGACCTGGTAGAGGGCGCTCAGGCTGTAGCCCCAATCGCTGTTGATGTAGACGTTGCCACGCGCACCGGAAGCCGAGCCCGAGCCGAAGAGGACGTCGGCACCGTCGACGTTGAGGTTGGCGAGGTAGGTGTTGGGGTCTTCGAGCTCGCTTTCGGGGATGTCCCAGGTCCAGTCGGACCAGGTGATGTTGCCACGCATCATCCAGCGGTTGCTCAGCCGTTTGTTGATGGTGAGGGTGAGACCCAGGTATTCCTGCTTGCGATCACCGTTTTCGAGACGGAAGCCTTGGGTTTCGGTGATGCCGTCGCGTAATCCGTAGTAGGGCACGTCGTAGGACGAGCCGTCCGGGAGGATGCCTTCTAGATTGCCGGCGAGCACGTAGTCGTCACGCCGATGGGTGCGAATGGCGCCATCTTCGCCGATCACCAGACGCTCTTGCTCGGCGAGGTCGCTGAGCACGCGGTAGGTGCCCTGGAGGGAAATCGCCAGATCGGGAGCGAACTGACGCTCGACGGCGAGGATCAGCTCGTCGGTGATGGGGGCGTTGAACGACGGGTCGACCTGGTTGACCGAGGTCTGGGCGAGCGGGTCGTAGCCGCTGTCGAAGAGGAAGCCATCCCGCACGATCTCGCCGATATTGGTCGCCTGGCCGTCGCCGTCGAGATCCTCGAAGAGGAAGTAGGCGGTGGCTGCTACCCCGGGGTAGATCTGGCTCGCTGTACCGAGGGACAGCTGGTCGGCGAATTGCGAGTAGCTGGCGCGCACCAGAACCGGACGCTCATCACCGAGGGCCCAGGTGATGCCGATACGCGGGGTGATCGATTGCCAATCGAAGCCGTCGTCGCCGCCATCGAAGGTCGCGGTCGGCAAGCCACGGAAACCGGTCGCTGGATCGGCGTCCTCGAAACCTACGACGCCAGGCACAGTCGAGCTCTCGAACCGACCGTCCTGGGCGTCGTAGCGCAGACCCGCGTTGATGGTCGCGCTGCCGATGCTCAGCGTGTCCTGGACGAAGAGCGATGTGTAATCGCTCGACAACGCGCTGACTCCGTCGCGGGCCAGCGCGGTGATCGGGCCGATCAGTGACAGGCTGTACATCTGCTGGGGCCAGCCGCTCAACGAGCTGCTTTCGACGCTGCGGTAGCCGGCACCGAATTTCAGCTCGTGGCTGATATCGCCGGTGGTGAAGAAGTACGAGCCGTCGAGCCTCACTTGCTCCTGGGGCCGGAAGGTCTCGATGTGGGCGAAGTTGTTGCGCCAGATGGCGTCCTCGTCGATGTTGGCCACCGGACCATCGGGAAAGCCACCCTGCGGGGTGAGGATGAAATCGCTGTCGACGGTCGCCACCATGCCGGTCAAGAACAGGCTCGAGCTCATGATCTGCGTGTCCTCGAGCTTGATCACCTCGTTGGGTCCGCTCTGGTTCCAGGCCGCCGGGCCTGGGCGGGTGGGACTGGCATT
>JBCDBH010000047.1:0-23747 GCA_039184055.1 Acidobacteriota bacterium | reverse complement strand
GCGCGGTTTAAAGACCTAGTTGGAGCGGGCTAATAAAGCTGGTCGGTGCTATGGCCAAGATTTTTTGTAGCCGCTTAACCGGAACCCTCGCCACCCGACAAGCTCGACAGCTTCTTTTCGACCTCGTCTCCCGAGAAGAGCACCATGCCGAGCTTGCCACGGACAAAACCGATCTGCTCGCCGGGGCAAAAATCCCACAGCCAACTCTCGACCGTGCCTTTGCCGGTGCCGAGCGACTCGTGATGGTCCTGGGCGAAGTAGCCAGGGTGGGCTTCATACCCCCACTCGGCGGTACCGGCGTCGGCCTCGACGTTGCCCATGGCGATTTTGAGAAGGGTCGACTTACCGATTCCGTTGGGGCCGATGATCGCCAGACGATCACCGCGTTCGACCACCAGGTCGACGCCGTGGAGCACCTGTTTGTCACCGTACGCCTTCTTGATGCCTTGGACCTCGAGCGCGATGCGTCCCGATGGGCGGGTCTGCTGAAAACGAAACGTCGGATAGCGACGTGACGTCTGGGGCAACGGCTCGATGATGATCTTCTCCATCTGCTTCATCTTGCTCTGGGCCTGCCGCGCCTTGGTGGCTTTGGCCTTGAAGCGGTCGATGAAGTCTTTGTGATGGGCGATCTCGCGCTCGCGTTTGGCGATCTCCGCCTCGCGCCGTTCACGCTCCTCGGTTTTTCCTTTGACGAATTGCTGGTAGTTGCCGACGTAGAGATTGATCGTCTCGTAATCGACATCGATGATGTGGTTCGACACGTTGTCGAGGAAGCGATGATCGTGCGAGATCACCACCACCAAACCCGGGAAATCGACCAGGAAACGCTCCAGCCAGCGGATCGACAAAATATCGAGATGGTTGGTGGGCTCGTCGAGGAGCAGCGCATCGGGCGTGGCGGCGAGGGTTTGGGCGAGCAGCACGCGGAGCTTGAAACCACCCGAAAGCGTCGACATCGGGTTCTTGTGCTGGTCGCTGGTGATGCCCAAACCTTCGAGGATTTCTCCGGCGCGCGCTTCGAGGGTATAGCCGTCGTGTCGGATGATGATGTCTTCGAGCTCGCTGTAACGATCGGCGTCGAAGTGATCCTCGGCCTTGGCGAGCACGTCTTCTTTCTCGACCATCGCTTGCCACAGCTCTTCGTGACCCATCATCACCACATCGACGATCGGCACCTCTTCGTACGCGAAGTGATCCTGTTTGAGCACACCGATCCGCAACCGACGCGGCATATTGATCTCACCGGCACTCGCGAGCTCGGTGCCGATCAGCATTTTCAAGAAGGTGCTCTTTCCGGAGCCGTTCGCGCCCACCAGGCCATAGCGGTTTCCGGGGGTGAGCTGGAAAGAGACGTTCTCGAAGAGGGTTTGCGGGCCAAAGTTCTTGGCGAGGTTGGTGACCGAGATCATGACGCCCCGGATTATAGGGGAGGCCGCGCTCAGTCGATCACGAGCGTGGCACCGGCGGGGCCAGCGGCGAGCGTGGCGGTCGCGTCACGACCACCGATCCGTGCCCGGACCCGGTACGTTCCCGGGGCGAGCCGACCGAGATGGAGACGGCCATCGTCGGCGACCGAGAGATGGGTGGCGAGCCCGGGAAGATAACGACCGATCTCGACACCGTTCGCGGCGTGCACGGTGAGCAGCTCGAGTACGGTGCCAGTGCACCACGAAGGATCACAGGTGAGGGTGAGCGGACCGCCGATCGCGACCGTGTGCGCGAAGCTCACGGGCTCGTCGTCGAGCCGTAGCGCCGGGCCGACGCCGATCCCGGCGAGCGGATCGCTCCAGACGACGAAGTAGGTGCCGGCGGCGAGACCGGTGAAACGTTGCCGGCCCAGTCGATCGAGAGGTTTGGCGGCGGCGAGCACGCCGGTCGTGTCGAGCACCGTGGTCATGACGCTGGCCAGCGGGCTGCCGTCGGACCGTTGCAGGGCGACATCGAGCGCCGCGTTGGCGAGCGCCGCGCTGTCGCGACGCTCGAGGGTGAGGGTCACGTCGCGCTCAGTGGCGGCGAGGTCGCGGCTGACGGTGGCGTGACCGTCGGCATAGACGCTCAACCGGAGGAGGCCGTCGGCGGTGAGGGTGAAGGAACCGTCCGTGGCGGTGCGAGCCCGCCCGGCGAGCAGCCCGTCCTCGTGGACGGCGTGGATCGTGGCACCGGCGATCGGATCTCCCGTTGCGGCACTCAACACCGTGCCGCCACGCGACGCCGATGCGAGATCGAGCACGACGTCGTCGAGCCCGTTCGCCGGGACGACGAGACGTCGGTTCGCCTCGTCACCACCCGATTGGGCGCGTAGCCAAGCCGCGCCAGCGGATACGTCACGGGCCACGAAGTAACCGTCGGTGTCGGTGATGGCGAAGACCGCGCTGTCACCGGCACCGGCGACATAACGACCGCCGCCGCGTAGCTCGACGATCATCTTGCCGCGATGAGGGCCCGGGTCGAGCGCCGAGGTGATCGACACCGCGGCGCCAGCGACCGGCGTGTCGCCTCGTTGCACGCGGCCACGGACCTCGACACCACCCACCTCGAGCTCGATATGACGTTCCTTCTCGCCCGCGATGATCTCGATCTCGCGGGCGCCCAGCCGTTTGCCACCGCTCTCGATCCGCAGACGGTAACGCCCCGGTGCCAGGCGAAGACCGGTGAACCGACCGTCGGCATCGGTGAGCGCCTCGTCGCGGGGCAAGAGCGTCGCCCCGTCGACGTCGAGCACCCGTACCGTGACGTCGCCGCGCGGTGAGCCGGCGCGATCACGCACCGCGCCGCCGAGCGTGGTGCCCTGGCCCAACCAGACGTCGTCGAGGTCGAGCGAGTCGTCGGCGAAAAGGTCGAGCGTGTCGGTGGTCGGCGCGTAGCCCGGTCGTCGTGCCCGCAGCTCGTAGCGTCCGGCATCGAGCCCGGCGAGGGTGAAGCTGCCGTCGGCGTCGGTGGCGCGACGCACGAAACGCCGATCGGTGAGCTGGTCGAGCAGCGCGTGTCCTTGAGGCACGAGGCTGACTTCCACCCCGTCGAGCGGCTCGTTGCTCCGCTCGTCGCGCACCGTGCCACGGATCGACGCACCGGGGTCGAGGTGCACGGTGCCAAGGTCGACCACCGTCCCGGGATCGATCTCGACCGGTTCGAGTGCTCGGCTCCGCCAGCCGTTGCCACCGGCGCTCAGGTGGTAGCGACCGGGGTCACGCAGGTCGACGGTGAATCGGCCTTCGTCGTCGGGGGTGACTTCTTTGGTGAACGATCGGCGGGTGCTGGTGTCGTGATGCTCGATGCGTAGCTCGAAGCCTCGTACCGGCTCGTCGTTCGGCTGCGTGACGTGGCCTGCGATGCCCTGGCTGGGCTCGAGGGTGAGCAGGATCGGCGTGTCGGCGTCGTCGACGGGTCGGGAGGTCGGTCGCTGTCCGGGGGCACGAGCTTCGACCGTCGCGGGCAGCCGCTCGGCGATCAGGGTGAAATGGCCCTCGGCGTTACTTTGGATGTGCGCGAGCTGGTGGGTGATCGACACGGTGGCGTCGGGTACCGCACGGCCGTCCACGTCGACCACGCGGCCGGTTAGCGGAATCCCGAGCTCGAGTGGGATCGTCGTCGTGCGCAGGCCATCTTCCGCGGCCGCCACCACGACCGTATCGCTGGTCACGAAGCCTTCGGCTCGCACCCGCACGTCCAGCGGTGTCGTCTCGGGAAGACCGGGCACCATGAACTCTTCGTCGTCGGTTTTGCGACAGCGCTCGAAACGACGTGGATCGGCCCAGTCGACGGGCGGATCGACATACCAGCTCACACACACCTCGGCGGTGCGTACGGTGTGGCTGGCTGGAGGCGTGAGCGTGCCGACGAGACGAGCTCCGGGCTCGAGTCGTAGTGGCGAAGGCAGAGGGTCGGTGGTGGTGCGCTGGGTGATGGGCAGGTGATCCGGGTGATCGACCACCAGGTAGACGTCCGGGTAGCGAGGCGCCTCCCGATTCCAACGACCGTCTCGATCGGTTTCGGTGAAGAGAGCCGGTTGCAACAGGCTCGTCAGAGGGTGCGTGGTGGTGGGCGCGACGTCGATCCGGATCCGCGCCGATTCGATCGGCTGGCCCGCCGCGTCGACGACTCGTGGCCGTTCATTCGCTGGACTCGTAAGCAGCAGCCCGGCGATGAGAAGCTCAACGAGCGCAATGGACATCGGTTGCCAGCGCGGTCGACGCGGGGTCCTCGATCCATGCCGCCGGAATCAGCACGACCCGCGTATCTCGATGGAGCGTCGGAGGCTCGAGCGGACCGAGCTCGAGCAGCGCCCAATGTTTCGGTCCGGGAACGAGGGCGATTTTGGCGGCCCGGGTCGGCAAGATCACCGCATGACCGAGACGGTCTCGTTCGGGATCGATCGCGTGAACATGCCAGCGACTTCCCGGATCGGCGCTCGATTCGCTCGGCCGACGGGTGAGCACGTAGAGATGCTCGCCACGTGCATACAGCCCGCTCGGTGAGACGGTGGTTTCGAGCCATCGTTCTTTGACCGTCCAACCCTCGGCGTCGCCAGTTGTTTGTGGAACGTCGGTCAATCTTTCGAAACCAGGAGGAAACGCCGTCAAGGCCTCGTGTCGTGGCACAAGACGATCGATTCTCGGTGGTTCGCCGAGCCGTAACGCAAAGACCTCGTCACCGGTGCGCGCCACCAAGGGATAGGTGAAAGAGACATATTCGTTCTCTTGTCCGAGGCTCGGAATCAGCTCGAATACGCGGACGTCCTCGATCGGTGGCCGAGCCTGGAAGCCGAACAGAGCCAAAGCCGCGTGCTCTTCCCCGCGGCGCCGGACATGGCCGAGACCGACCAGGCGATCGCCGAAGGGGACGACCTCGCGAGGTACCAGCTGGACAAGATCGCTTTGCGGGCCGAAGAGGCTTACCGAGAACAATAGATCGAGACTCGAGCGTGGTGTGAACGTCTTGTCGAGCTCGATCCAATGGTACACACCGGCATTCAGCCAATAGCCGTTCTCAAAAGGCTCGATCGCAATCAATCGATCGAGGTCGGGCACAGGCACGATCGCTTCGAGCGTGATGTCAGTCGCTCGTAAGTCGAATCGCGCCAGGCGTTGGCGAGAGTCTTCGGCGAGAATCAGCACATCGCCACCATCCGTCCAGGTGCCGTCGTAGACGCTTCCCAGGTCGGTGGCGAGCTCGCGGCATGGGCTCGTCGCCGCTGCCGGCCAGGAGATCAGACAGAGACCGGCGAGAAGGAGGACAGCCGTGCCCCGGGTCATGTGTTGTGTGGGCCGTGGGTGCCGCAGTCGTCCTCGAGAGCGGGACACGTGACGATACAGGCCGTGCAGTTGTGGGGCAGGGCAGTCGCCACACAGATGTACGAGGGGGGTCCCATGGAATTGCCTTCTTGGCAGATGGTTTGACATCCCGGCTGGCTCTCGGCCACCGGTGCGAACACCAAGCTGGCAGGTAAGAAAAGAATGAAAACAACACATGCAATACGCGAAACATTGGGCATAGAGGTGCCTCCAGAGCATAGAGATACTTTTCATTTCGATCATGAAGATCGAAACGTGACGCATTTTGTGTAACTCCGCTCGTTCGGCGTACCAGGACTGGTAGGGGGAGAGCCGACTGAGAGTATACGACCAGACAAAATGACTCTACCAGAGGCGATCTAGTCCCCTCAAGCGCGCGGCCTTTTCCTCTGCTGGAGGTGCGGACGATCGCCGCCAACAGTCGTGGTGACATGGCGTTCATCCGGTTATTGGTATGATTCCTGCACTCTCGATTGGGTCGAGCGTGATCCCATCACGCGCCGCGAACCATCATGTCCACACGCCCCCGCACCCAGACCACGCCCCGTACCCGCACACGTCCCGTTTCGCCACGGCCTCGCCGACGCTGGCATTGGGTGGCCGGTATCGTCTTGTTGCTTCTCGGGTTGTCGGCGGCCTGGGTGGTGGTGCCGTTCTGGCGGTTGACCAGCCAATTCGGTGACAACCCCGCGCGTCAGCCGTCCCGGCTCTATGGTCAGTCGATGGTGCTGGTGCCTGGGCAAACGCTCGACGGCGCGACGCTCACCGCGCATCTCGACGCGCTGGGCTATCAGCCCGCGGAGCCGCCACGAGGGTTCGTTGCCGGAACCTATCGCCTGGACGATGGCGCGATCGACATTTCGCGTCAGCTCTTTCCGACACCGTTGGGTGAAGCCGGGGGCGATCGGCTCCGGGTGAGCTTCGCCGGTGGCAAGGTGAAGGAGCTCATCGCTGGCGGGCGCGCGGTGGCGCGCGCATGGCTCGATCCACCTCTCGTGGCGTCGTTTTACGGTCCGGAGCTCGAAGAGCGTCGCCCGATTTCGATCGACGAGCTACCCGAGGATTTGATCTACGCCGTCTTGGCGGTCGAGGACGCCAATTTTCTCGAGCATGGCGGGGTGTCGGTCTTCGGAATTCTGCGTGCCGCGTGGGTCAACCTGCGCGAAGGCGAAGTGCGTCAGGGCGGCAGCACGCTGACGCAACAGCTGGTCAAGAACATCTATCTCACCCACGAACGCACCATGACTCGCAAACTTCGCGAGGCGGTGCTGGCGGTGATGCTCGAGTTGCGCTACGAGAAACGCATGATTCTCGAAGCCTATTTGAACGAGATCTATGTCGGTCGTTCGGGCAACGTACATCTGATCGGTGTCGGCGCGGCGGCATGGGCGTATTTTGGCAAGCATCCGCGACAGCTCAGCCTCGCCGAGGCGGCGACGCTCGCGGGGGTGATTCAATCACCGGCGCGTTATTCCCCGCTGGTGTACCCGGAAGCGGCCTTGAACCGGCGCAACGCGGTGCTCGAACGTCTCGCTCAGCTCAATTGGATCGAGCGCGAGCGTCTGGTGGCCGCCGCCGAAGCCCCGCTCGCCGCCGCCGAGACGACGCTCGCCGCACGGCACGTGCCGTATTTCGCCGATGCCATGAAGACCGAGGCACGGGTGCGTTTCGGGGTCGAGAGTCTCGATGACGCCGGCTGGGTCTTGTTGTCGACCCTCGACGCCACCGAACAAGAAGTCGCCGAGGATGCGATTCGCTGGGGCACCAAGGCGCTCGAAGAAGGCTGGGAGAAGAACACCAAAGCGACGACGCCGCTCCAGGCCGCGTTGATCGCCGTCGACCCACGTGACGGTGGTATTCGCGCGTGGGTCGGGGGTCGTGACTACGGCACCAGTCAATTCGATCGGGTCGGTCAAGCGCGTCGTCAGGCCGGTTCGGCCTTCAAGCCGATCGTTTTCGCGGCGGCACTCGACGCCGGAGTGGTGACACCGGCGTCCGTGCTTCAGGACACGCCGTTCACCACCACCGCTGGTGGTAGGAGCTGGAGCCCGCAGAATTCGGATCGCAAACATCGTGGTTTGGTGACCGCGCGCACTGCGCTCGAGAAGAGTCTCAACGTGCCGACCGCGCGGATGGCGATCGAGCTCGGGCTGGAGCCCGTGGTGCGGTTGGCGCGTGACATGGGGGTCGAAAGCAGGCTCGATCCGTATCCGGCGCTCGCGCTCGGTGCCATGGAGGTGACGCCACGTGAGCTGGTCACGGTCTATGCCACCCTAGCGGCGGGTGGGCGACGACCCTCGGTCCACGGTCTGACGGCGGTCTTCGATCGCAACGGTGTCCGTCGTGATGGCACCGAGCTTGCCGAGCCCGTGCCGGTGCTCCGCGCCGAGGTCGCCTGGTTGGTCACCCAGATGTTGCAGGGGGTGCTCGACCGTGGCACCGCCACCGACATTCGCTCGATGGGCGTGCGTGACGCCTTGGCGGGCAAGACCGGCACGACCAACGATCGACGTGACAGTTGGTTCGCCGGCTACGGCGCCGAGCGCGCCGCCTTGGTGTGGGTCGGTTACGACGACAACACTCGCACCAAGCTCTCGGGCGCCCGTGCCGCGTTGCCGATTTGGGCCCGGTTCATGCACAAAACCCGACCGGCCGATGGTTGGGGCGGATTCTCGCGGCCCGACGGGGTGATCACCGCCTATGTCGATCCGGTGACCGGTGGTTTGGCTACTGACCGCTGTCCACACGTCGTCGCCGAGGTCTTTCTCGCCGACTCCGTGCCCGGAACGCTGTGCCCCGAGCACGACGGCTGGCGCGCTTTGCCCTTGCGACAACCTCCCGGTATCGAGGCTGAACGCGAAAGCAATCCCTTTACGCGGCTGATCCGACGGATTCGAGGTCGTGTCTCGGAGCGTGATGGGGAGACGTGAGGTGTGAGATTCGGTGAAGTCTCGCGCGGGGTGTGATCGTCGTCGCGCGATGACCGTTTCAGCGGCTCGACTCGACCGTTTCGGTCGGTGAATCCAGACGAGACCGGCCAGCGAAATTTAGGGTGAATCGGAGACCATTCATGTCTCCAATCAATGGTTCACCGATGAACAATTCGAGCGCCATCGAAGTCGTTTCGACGACCACGCACAATCTCAAGGGTATTTCCTGCCGGATTCCGCACGGCCAACTCACCGTGGTCACCGGGCCTTCGGGGGCGGGTAAGTCGTCGCTCGCCTTCGACACCGTATACGCCGAGGCGCAGCGAAGGTTCGTCGAATCCTTGTCGACCTATGCGCGGCAATTTCTCGAGCAGATGGAGCGCCCCCCGGTCGACGCCATGCACGGCATCTTGCCGGCGGTGGCGCTCGAGGCGAAGAACGCGATCAAGAACGCGCGTTCGACCGTCGGTACGATCACCGAAATCCACGACATCCTGAGTCTCTTCTTCACCCATCTCGGCCAGATCGCCTGTCCCGATTGCGATGGCAACGTGGCGCGGCATTCGGCGCAAGAGGTGGCCGATCGACTGGTGCGACGCGATGATGGCGCGATCACGCTTCTCGTCGCCCTGCCTCGACCGCGTAAGAAGGCCAACGAGAAGCTGCAAGAGCTGGTGCGTCAGGGGTATTTCCGACGTCTCAAAGAAGACGGCACAATCGAACGGCTGACCCCGTCGGCGCGCTGGAAGAAGGCCTGGGAGCCGCTCGACCTGGTGCTCGGCCGCTACCGCACCGGTGACGAAACCGTCTCGGCGCGACTCGGGGCGGCGATCGAAGAGGCCTTTCGGCTCGCCAGCGGTCGTCTGATCGTGCTCGATGAAGACGGCAACCGGCAGTATTTCGGTCGCGAGCTGACCTGTGACGGCTGTGGCGCCGTGCTGCGCGAGCCGCAGCCGGCTCTCTTCTCGTTCAACTCACCGCTCGGTGCGTGTCCGACCTGTCAGGGATTCGGGCGGGTGATCGGGATCGACAAGAACCGCGTGGTGCCCGATCCCACAAAGAGCCTCGCCGAGCAGCCGATCGCGCCGTGGAACACTCCCGCTTACGAAGAGCTCTACGAGGATCTCTTCACGGCCTGCCACGAGCGCGGCGTGCCGATCGACGTGCCGTGGCACGACCTCGACCCGGTGGATCGCGATTGGATCTGGAGCGGTGAAGGCGGCTTCACCAACCTCGACGGTTTCTTCGGTTGGCTCGAACGACGCAACTACAAGATGCACGTTCGCGTGCTCTTGGCGCGGTATCGAGCCTACGATCGTTGCACCGAGTGCGACGGCCTGCGTCTTCGACCCGAGGCGTTGGCGGTGCGTGTCCACGGCAAGAGCATCGCCGACCTGTCGACGATGAGCATCGAAGGTCTGCTCCGCTGGCTCGCCGACACCCCTTTCAAACGGCGTGAGCTTCGCGTCGGCGGTGAGCTCATCCAGCAGCTCACCGAACGACTCGAAACCCTCGAACGAGTCGGGCTCGATTACCTCACCCTGCACCGTCAGGCTCGGACCCTCTCCGGGGGTGAATCGCAACGGATCCAGCTCGCCACCGCGCTCGGCACAGGTCTCACCAGCACCCTCTACGTGCTCGACGAGCCGACCATCGGCCTTCATCCGCAGGACTCCGAGCGTCTCTTGGCCTTGCTCCACGATCTGGCCAAGCGAGGCAATACGGTCTTGGTGGTTGAGCACGATCGCACCTTGATCACCGGTGCCGATTGGCTGATCGACCTCGGGCCCCAAGCCGGCGAGCACGGCGGTCGGATCGTCGCCGAAGGCACGGTCGACGAAGTGCTCTCGGTCGGTGAATCGCTCACCGCGCAGTATTTGCGCAAGCGACCACGCACCCACGCGCGTGAACACAGTGATCGGTATCGGCGTGAACGTGGCTTGGCGTCGCGGGCCGAAACCCTGCGCAAGCGTCCACGTGTCCGCGTGGTCGGCGCGCGCGCCCATAACCTGCGTGGCATCGATGTCGAGTTCCCGCTCGGCGCGCTGGTCGCGATCACCGGCGTCTCCGGCTCGGGCAAATCGACCCTGGTCGAAAATGTGCTCTACGGCACCTATCAGCGTAGCCGAGGCGTCGTCGATGTCGAACCGGGTGAGGTCGACGCGCTCGAAGGTCTCGAAAAGGTGAGTGACGTCACGCTCGTCGACCAGCGTCCCCTCGGTCGTTCGAGTCGTTCGAACCCGGTCACCTACATCAAAGCCTACGACCTGATTCGCAAGCTCTTCGCCCAAACCGAAAAAGCGCGGCGCACCGGGGTCAAGCCGGGGGATTTCTCCTTCAACCTCGATCGCGGACGATGCCCCGAGTGCAAGGGCACGGGTACCGTCGAAGTCGACATGCAATTCATGGCGCCGGTCACGGTGACCTGTGATGCCTGTCAGGGTCGTCGTTTCAAGCCTGACATCCTCGCCATCCACTACCACGGCCGCTCGATCGACCAGGTGCTGGAGATGACGGTCGACGAAGCGATCCAGTGGTTCGGTGACCAAACACGACTCGTCCGTCGTCTCGAAGCGCTGACCGCCGTCGGTCTCGGCTACCTACGTCTCGGCCAGCCGACCTCCACCCTGTCGGGAGGCGAAGCACAACGACTCAAGCTCGCCAGCTTTCTCGACCGACCCGCCACCGACGCGCCTCAGCTTTTCATCTTCGACGAGCCCACCACCGGTCTCCATCTCTCCGACATCGACCTGCTCTACGGCACCCTGCGTCGACTCGTACAGCGGGGCGATGGCGTCGTCGTCGTCGAGCACAGCCTCGACCTCGTTGCGCGCGCCGATTGGATCGTCGACCTCGGCCCCGGCGGCGGCATCCACGGTGGCGACGTTCTCTACTGTGGCTCCCTCGACGGCTTCCTCGACACCACCGAAAGCCCAACCGCCGACGAGCTCCGCAAACACATGCGCTGGCCCTCTTCGCCCCGGCCCCGTCGCGCCGTCGGTTAGCCTGCATGTCTCACCAAACGTCGTAGCCGGCGGGCTGGTGAGACATGCAGGTTAGCTACACTGGCGGCATGTCGCTGCCTCCCTTTGTCCTCGAACGCTATTTCGCACGTTACGAATTCGACGTTCCATTTCTGCTCGGCTCGAGCGATTGCGAGTCGATGACGATCGGCGAGCTGCTCGCTTTCGGATCGGGCAAGCAAAACGACCCGAGCGCCGGGCAGCTCTTCAACGACCTGTCGCTCGGCTATACCGAAAGCGCGGGTCATCCCGAGCTACGTGCCGAGATCGCACGCATCTACGAAACGGTCGATGCGTCGGACGTGCTCGTCCACAGCGGGGCCGAGGAGGCGATCTACACCTTCATGCATGCGACGCTGAGCCCGGGTGATCATGTCGTCGCGCATGCTCCGGCGTATCAGTCGCTCCACAGCATCGCGGCTTCGATCGGCGTCGAGGTGACGTCGTGGCGAGCACGGGAGGAAGAAGGCTGGGCGCTCGATCCCGATGAGCTCGCCGCGTCGCTTCGGCCTACAACCCGGGTTGTCGTGCTCAACTGCCCACACAATCCGACCGGTTATCTGATGGATCGCGAGCGTTTCGATGTGGTGGTCGAGATCGTGCGTCGACATGGGGCGTGGCTCTTTTCCGACGAGGTCTACCGGGAGCTCGAATACCGCGACGACGATCGGCTGCCTGCCGCGTGCGATGTCTACGAACGCGCCGTTTCGCTCGGCGTCATGTCCAAAACCTACGGCTTGCCCGGCTTGCGGATCGGATGGTTGGCGAGTCGCGATCGCGACGTGCTGACGCGTGTCGCCGAGATCAAGGACTATCTGACCATCTGCGCCTCGGCGCCGAGTGAATTCCTCGCCACCGTGGCGCTTCGCCAACGCCTGGCGCTCGCCGATCGAAGCCGTGAGCTCGTGCTCGCCAACCTCGAACACGCCGATGCCTTTTTCGCCCGCTGGTCGGGTCGTTTTACGTGGCGTCGACCCGACGCCGGACCGATCGCGTTTGTTCGTCTACGCGAGGGTGGAAGCGGGGCCTTCGCCAAACGTGTCGCCGAAGAAGCCGGTGTGATGCTCGTTCCGAGCACCGTCTACGACGCGGGTGACGAGCATCTACGGTTCGGATTCGGGCGACAGAACTGTCGGCAAGCGCTCGATCGTCTCGACGCGTACCTGGCTACCGGTTGAGGCTCACACCCAACCCAAATCCCGCGCCTTGAGCGCCGCCTGGGTGCGGTCGCTGACGCCCAATTTGCCGAGGATCGCGGTGACGTAGTTCTTGACCGTGCCTTCGGCGAGGTGGAGCTTGCGGCCGATCGCTTTGTTGGGGAGGCCTTCGGCGAGCAGGGTGAGGATTTCGCGTTCGCGCTCGGAGAGGGGCTCGACATCGGTCGGCGGTGTCGACGCGGGCGCGCGACGTTTGAGCTGGTCGAGCACTTTGGCGGTGATCGACGATTGAAGAAAGGGCTCGCCGCGCGCGACGGTGCGGATCGCATCCACCAGACGCGCCGAAGGGGAGTCTTTGAGCAGGTAGCCGGCGGCACCGGCTTGGAGGGCGGCGAAGACGTCTTCGTCGTCGTCGAAGGTGGTGAGCACGAGAACCGCTGGCGGCTTGCTCGACGCGAGAATCTCACGGGTCGCGGCGGCGCCACCGAGAACGGGCATGCGCAAGTCCATCAGCACGACGTCGGGCTCGAGGATGCGGGTTTGTTCGATCGCTTCATGTCCATCGGTCGCTTCGCCCGCCACCTCGATGTCGTCTTGCACCGAGAGCAGGGTGATCAGGCCTTCGCGAAAGAGGTTCTGATCGTCGACCACCAGAACGCGGATCATGCCGGCAGCTCCAGGGCCGCCGGGAGTTCCAAGACAAGCGTAAATCCTTCACCTGGGGCGGTGACGACGTCGAGACGACCGTCCACTTGGCGGGCGCGCTCGCGCAGGCCGAGCAGACCGAAGCCGCCCTCCGGGGTTTCGCTTCCCACGCCGTCGTCACGGATTTCCAGCCGCACCGTGTCGCTCGTCGCGTAGTCGAGAACGATCTCGATCTGGCTGACGGCGGCGTGTTTGCGACTGTTGGTGATGCCTTCTTGCGCGACGCGAAAGGCGGCGAGCTTGCGCGCTGGCGAGAGCGGGATCGGCTCGCCACGTGTCTCGAGCGACGCGGCGAGGCCACCGCTCTTGGTGCGTTCGACCAGCTCGTCCAGGGCCGATTCGAGCGACTGCCCGTCGAGTGGATCGGCGCGTAGAGTCGAGACCGAACGTCTGATCTCGGCCAGACCCTCGTGAATCGATTGTTGCGCTTTGTCGAGCGCGGCACGGGTGGTGTCCGGATCGTGATCGAGCACCGCGCGGGCGGCCTCGATCTGCATGTGCACCGCGGTCAGCGAGTGCCCGACACTGTCGTGAATCTCGCGTGCCATCCGCGTGCGCTCACGTGACGCCGCCAGCTCGGCGGCTTCGATGGCGTACGCACCCAAACGTTGATTGGCGTCTTCGAGCTCGGTGCTGAGCCGCTGGAGATCGGCACGGGCGGTCGACTCGCGCATCGCGATGTCGGAGAACACCAAGACGAAGACCACCGCCGTGGCGAGCGCCAAGAGATCGGGCAAGGCACCGGTAAACGAGGCTTCGAGCAAGCGGATGTGAAGCGCCATCATGGCCAGCGCAGCGACGGCGACCGTGATCGTCCCAGGCAGTCGAAAAAAGATTCGGCCTTGCGCCACCATCGGCATGTAGACCAACCACATCACGCCAAAAAGCCTCTCGCGTACGAAGATCGCCATCAGTCCGCCGAGCACCGCGAAGGCCAGCAAGAAATAGCCTGTTTTGTGCAGAGTCGGACTGTCACGATCGATGCGATTCCCGGCCAAGATCGTAACCGCGACATAGAGCGCGCCGGCCGCCATGGCCAAGAGCGCGGCGGTCAACGAGGATCGTCTTTCGATCAAGGTCATGGCGATCGCCACGAACACCACGAAGGCGGTGAGCCCGTGCCCGTGATCGAAAGGCGATCCTTTGACTTTCATGCCGTGGGCAGCGTATCAGCGCCGATCCGATCGCTCGGCTTGGGCAGCTCGCCGAACTTGCGCTGGTAGTGCCGCTTCCACAGCACCATCGCCGGGACACCGACCGCGGTCGGCAACACCCAGGGCACCACCGCCGCGATACCCGAGAGCGGGTTGTCGAAGAGACGTGACGACCCGAAGACCGCGAAGGCGGTGTGAAACGCGATGCCGGCACCGATCGTCGCGTTGAGATGTTCGTAAAACCACACTCGCTTGCCCGCGACCTTGCCGCGCAAATAGCGCCAGATCGGCCAGCCGTTGAGCACGCCGAGGGGGGATAGGGCATAGAGCACCACCGACCAGCTCGACGAAAACATCGTCGCATAGATCACCAAGAGCGGGCTCGAGATCACCGCGCTCACCGACAGCACGCGAAACTCGGTGGTATCGAGCAGGGTCGGATCTTTCTTGGTGCGCAGCACGCCCACCGCGTAGCGCAAGAGCACGTAGGTCACCCAGGCCAGATACGTCAAAAACGCCACCGGTGCCAGGGCCACCATGCGTTCATGGGTCAGGCCATCGCGAAACGCCGGCCAGGCGATCAACGTGCACGACAACGCGGCCGTTCCCACCACCCAATATCCCGCGAAGACGAAGATCTTGCCGCTGAGCTTGTGGAACCTGCCACCCTTGCGGGTAAACACCGGAAACCAAAACGCCAGCAACCCGGCGAAACCGACGATCACATGGGACCATCGCGAGATTTCTCTGAGCCATTCCATCGGTGACCTCCAATCGTGAACCGGGATATCGGCCCATGAGCTCATGCTCGGAGATCAGGGGTCATACGTGCATGTGCCAGAGGTCACGAATGAGGTCATGTTCGACGCGCGTCGCGGAGCGACAAGAGCGCCGTGATGGTCGCGGGAGCGAACAGAGTCGACGCCAGCAAGCCTCCGATCACGGTCAGTGCGAGTCCGTACCAAAACACGTCACCGTTGCGATACAAGAGCAGGGGCAGCAGCCCGGCCACCGAGGTGGCCGTGGTCGTCCAGATGGGCAGGAAGCGTCGCCGCATGGCGGCTTGGGCGGCTTGTTGCGAGGTCAGGGTCGGACGTCGGCGCAGAAGCTGCCGATACCGGAAGGTGAGGAGCAGGCTGTCGTTCATGGCGATCCCGGCGAGCAGAATGACGCCGAGAAAAGCACCCTCGGTAAAGGGGGCATCGGTGAGCACGAACGCACTTGCGGCACCCACCGCGGCAAGGGGCAGTGACACCATCGAGACGAATGCGAGACGCCAGGAATCGAGGATGGCGGCACAGCAGAGCCAGACGACGACGATCGCTCCAAGTCCCCAGAACACCAGCGTGGATCGTCGTTCGTCGGTCGACTGGTCGTAGCTGGCCGGCACCAAGCTGTAGCCTGGCGGCCAGGTCATCGTTCGCCAGGCACGTTCGATGAGCTCGGCGCCGATGTCGGTGGGACCACCGAAGTAGATGCTCAACACGCGGCGATAGCGTTGGCTGCGACGCTCGATGACCGCTTGCTCGTGTTCTCGTTGCTCGTCGATCAGGTCGCCGACCGGAATGATGACCCCGTCGTCGGTGACCACGGGGCGGTCTTCGACCGAGAGCGCCGAGTGACCTCGGTTCACCAGGCGCACCGACGTGCCGGCTAGCGTGCCGGTGCTGATCTGCCCGAGCGTGGCGCCGTGGGCGAGACGTGGCTCGAGGTGAGCGATCAGCTCTCTGGCGGAAGCGCCACGAAAGCGCAGCACGTGCTCCGCATCCCACCGCAGTCTCAACACCCGAAGCTCGTCATCATGCCAGCCAGAGTCGGCCGTCGATACCGACCCGACTCCAGGCAAAGCCGCGAATTGCCGCGCCGCTCGGTCGACGAGCTCACCCAAGCGGCCGAGCGCCGGTCCCCGCGCTTCGAAACGGAAGGGTGTGAAGGCGCTACCGTACCCTGAGAAATAGCCTTGCTGCCCGGCGCCGGTCACAGACAGTTTCATGCCCGAGAGCCGCGTAGCGTGGTTGACCATACGCTGACTCAACGCCGCCGCGTTCGCTAGAGTCGCTTCGTTGTCGTCGGCGAAGCGCACCGTCAGATCGCCACGTCGCTCGTCGACGGCAAGAGTCACCCGTTCGACACCCGGTTGGTCGAGGGCCACGGTTTCGAACGGGGTGAGCACGTCGAGGGTCGCCGACGCGCGCGTACCGGCCGGGAGCTCGACACTCGTTCGAAGCGTCGTGGGACGAAAAACGATCCACGGTTCACCGAGCTCGACGCGGTCGAGAAACAAACCGACGAGCCCACCGAGGGGGCGGTCGAGGTCTTTTCGGAGCTTGGCTACCCACGGTGTCGCGGCGATCCGATCGTAGTGGGCACCGGCTGTGCGGACCCACGGCGGATCGATGGGAGTGGGCTCGATCCGATCGGGCAGCCAGAAGGGTGGCAAGCCGATCAACAACACGATCCCGGTCAGCATGATTCGTGGGCGGAGCGCGGCGACGCCCGCGAGCTTGGCCCAGATCCGGGCGGCGATCGTGCGTCGCCGTCCACGACGAGGACCTGGACGGCGGACGAAAACCGGCGCGATGATCATGGCCGCGCCGAGGGATGCGACCAGCGTGATCGCGGCGAGTTTGCTGAAGCCCCCCAGAATCTGTCGTAGCTCACCGTGTAGGAAGACGAAGGGGAAGAACACTGCCGCGCTGGTCAAGGTGCCACCGAGAAGAGGCGGCCACACCGAGCTGAGCGCTTCCGCGACCACTTGCCGACGGCGGGCCGGTCGGTCTGAGCGTATCCGTGAAGCGCGTTCGAGCACTTCTTCCACGACAACGATCCCGTTGTCGACCAGTAGGCCGATCAGCAGCACGAGTCCAGCCAAAACGAGAAGGTCGATCGACTCCAACATGAGAAATGCGAGGCCAATCGGCGCAAACGATGCAAACACAACGGCGCCGAGAGCCGCCATGCGCCGCAGGGCGATCATCAGCACCAAACCGAGGAACGCCAGGCCAGCCACGGCGCGGCCGGCCAAGTCGTGCAGAGCTTCCCGTATCGCCTGACTCGGGTCCTCGACGATGCACAGAGACATACCTGCCGGCAGCTGACGATTGATCTTCACGACGGCTTCGCGAAGGGCTCGCGACACGGTCGGAAGTCGTGTGCCTGGTTGCCGCTCGACCCGCAGCAGCAACGCCGGGCGGCCGTCGATTCGCCTGTGGCTACGCGGGACCGGAGGGGCGGTGGTGACTGAGCCGATGGTCTCGAACGAGGTGAGCGCGCTATCGGTCCGCACCGGCAGTCGAGTGATGTCTTCGGCGGTTTCTAAATTGGCCGCGAGCAACAGAGTTCGCCGATCGGTGGCCTGCAGGGTTCCGAGCCTCTTGGGCACGATTCGATCGCGCAGCGTCCGTTCGACATCCACGGCGAGTCGATCTGGCGTGGTCTCGGCGAGCTCGATGGTCATCTCGGGGTTGGCTCCACCGTGCACGGTCACGACACCGACTCCGGGAACCGCCCTGAGGCTGGGTAGAATTTTGGTGTCGACCCATTGGGTCAACACGGTGGTCGAGGTCTGAGCGATCAACGCGAGGACGATCGTTTCGTTGGTGCCTCGACGTTGCGCGAAGGAGGTCTGACGAAGCCGAGGGACGATACCGGTAGGTAGCTTCCCTTGCAGATTGGCCAGACTGTCCGCGAGGGTCGCCAGGTAAATCTTGTGATCGATGTGATCAGCGATCGTCGCGGTGATGCGAGCTCGACCGGGCGATGACGTGCTGTCGACGTTCGTCGTGCCACGGATCCGCTGAATCTCGCGTTCGATCGGCGAGGTCACTTGTTGTTCGACCGCGAGACTCGAGGCTCCTGGCCAAGCAGCTTCGATCGACACCTCGGCGAACTCGATTTGTGGGATCCAGTCAAAAGGTAGTCGTATCGATGCTCCCAAGCCGGCGACGATGATCGCGAGGGCCAGTGCGGTAATACCGAGTGGATGAGAATCGACCAGCCGCGCGATGCATGCGAAGGTGTTCCTGCCGCGTCGCTTCGCCGCCACGTTGTTCAGGAGTCGGAGGCGCGAAAGTCGTCGCGAATCCTGTACGACAAGAGACGGAACGGTTGCAACTCGCCGCTCTCGTCGAGCGTGGCGTCGATTCCGAGATACACCGTTCCCGCGTGGGCTCCGATGACTCGACCCGCAAAGGGGGTCTCGAGACCCTCGGCAACCACCGTGCCATCCGGGCGATAGAGATTCAAGAAATAGGCCTCGGCCCGTAAGTCGACGCTTTGATAAAGCGTCACGGCGAGAAGATCCCGATCGAGAATACGCACGCCTATGGGTTGGAGCTGTGCGTCCCACCACCGGCGATGAGCTGCCTGGTAGTCGTAGGCGTTCAAATTGCTCGGGAACGCTGGAGTGGATACCCGCCAGGAGCTAGTCGGTCCGCCTTCGATACGGGTTGTTTGTGACAGCTCGTCGTCGTAGTGGTAGATCGCGTAGCGTTCTGGATAGAAGGCCCAAAAGCCACCTCGAAAGGGATCGGCCTGAGCGTTCCCGGTATGGACGCGGCCAAGAAAAACTTGTAGCTCTTCATCTTCGGGGCGCAAGGTGCTGCGGATCATGTGACCGTCTTCGAGGTCGATGAGGAACAAGACTTCCTCGGCGTAGGGTGTGTAGACGAGCACGCGTCCGGGCTGACTGGCGGCGATGCGCGAGGCGGGTGATTCGATCGTCACGCTGTGCGAGAAGGTGTAGTCAGGTGGCGTCAACACACTGAGACGCCGGCCATCGGCATCGAAGGCGAGCAGATTGTCCGCATCGTCGAAGACGATCGTGCTGAGCACGTTGAATTCACCCGGCCCTTGCCCTTTGCGACCGACCTCTCGCACCAGGGCGCCCTCGGGTGAATAGATCAAGATGCGATGACCTCTACCGTTTGGGATGGCCAGTAGGCCATCTGAGGTAACCGAGAGATGAGTGACCGCGAGAAGCTCGGGACCGTCGGATGGCGCTTCCAGCTCGATCGGGATTCCAGGTTCGAATACCTCGTCCCACTGTGTCGCCAAGGGCGTTGCCGTGAACTCGATCCGTTGACCGGCGGAGTCCACCGAGGGGCCGGAACAAGCGGTGCACACGAGCGCCGTCATGGCGGCGACCATGAGCGCCCGGAGCAAGCTCAGAGAATCGCTTCGAGCCATCGGGTCAAGGTCTCGGGTCGCATCTGATCGGGTTTGAAAGCCGTCATCACCAAGTTGTCTCGATCCGTCAGGAAATAGAGAGGTGCGTCGGTGAAGACGCCATCGACCGTGAGCGGTAGATGCGCCATGGCGGTCTCGCTGTCGACAAAGGTAAAGGGGTGGACCAGCAAACCGGCTTCACGTAGCGCGAGCGCGCTCACCTCGTCGTCCCGGACATCGCGGATCAAGATGATGCGCACGTCGACGTTGGCCGACGCAAGCTCGGTCTGTCGATCGGTAAGCGCGTGATGTCCTTCCATGAGACAGCGATTGCACATCGTCGGCGCCATCACCGCGATCAAGGTCCGATCGTTTTCCGGTGGCTGCCAGTTTGGGCTCAACACATCCGCGGGAAAGATCCGTCCAGCGAATTGCGCGAGATCGACATTGAAATAGTAAGAAGATTCGAAGAAACGACTGTTTCGCTCTTCAACCGCGACGGTTCTGCGGAGGTCCAGATTCTGCCAAACAAGGACGCCGATACATGCGAGCGCGACGACGATCAGCAGAGCCTCACGCCAGAGGAATCCAGTCGATACGTCTTCGCTGGCCTCAGAGATCACGGCAGGAGATTCAGAAGGATGGGCCGAGGAGTCCATGGATATCTAGGGTCTCCGAGTCGATTTGGGACATGGGGTCAACTCACGATGCGCGAGCAACGCGACACGATCGCCGCGTTGCTCGAATGACCCGAAGGTTCGAGTCTTGGTTAGTAGAGTAAGGCGCCGCCTTTACAACAGGTGTAGTCGCCGCTTCCCATACAGGCGTCTCCGCCCGTGCAAATTGTGCCGCAGCAGACGTAATCCCAAACACCTGCATTGGCTTGCGGCACGATCGCGAAGGAGCCGATGGTCAAGGCCATCATGAGCACCAAACCACCGATCAAGAGACTGAACCGAGACTTCCTCAGTTTCACAACGTTCTCCTTTCAGCACCATGAGACGCGTGATTGCGTCTCACGAAAATGGCTTCTGTCGAGCCGCTGAAATTGCGTCACGTTCGAATCGCTCGGAATACGAGCGAGCGGGGGGTCGCACGAGAGTCAGTGCAGCGGTGGTTCTCTCAAAAAGATCAGACAAGAAGCTATGGCTGATGGTGCGATTGGACAAGCTGTCTGGGTTGGTTAGCTGTCGGCTGGGGTCGAGCCGAGATCTGTATCGTTCCAGTCCGCGGGCCGGGCGTGAAACGTGGGCAACCGAGAAAGTAGGGAGCACAGGGTCGGGATGACGAACAACGACAACGTGGTGCCACAGAGAAGCCCGCCGGTCAGGCTGACGGCGAGGGGCCGGCGTAGCTCGGAACCGACACCGGGAAGGAGCAGGGGCGAAACGGCGAGCACGGTCGTCAGCGTGGTCATGACGACCGGTCGTAGGCGATCGCGGCCCGCCTGGAGGATCCTGTGTTGGAACGGTGTAGTGGGCGACCCGCGTCGGATCCGGTCGATCAGTAGGATGCCGCCGTTGACGACGATGCCGACGAGGACGACGGCTCCCTGGAGGCTGATCAGATCGATACTCAGATCGAGTATCACGAGGCCGAGAATCGCGCCGATCAATGCGAGTGGCACCGTCGCGAGGATCACCAGGGGAAGAATCAGACTCTCGTAGAAGGCACACAGCACGAGGTAGACGAGCACGAGACTCAGCAGAAAGCTGACGGAGGCTTGTTCGAGGATGTCTTCTAGCTTGTCGGTGTTTCTTCGAATCGTCCACAGATCCGGGCTCGCCAGCGCGTGCAAACGAGTATCGATTTCTTCGACGACCGATGCCGCGTTGTCGCGATCGTGCAGCGTTGCCACCAACCGCTCGATCGGTACCCGTCCGACCCGTAGATGCTCGGCGGGAGGGGACAAGGGCGTGGCCACGACCAGGCTACGCAACGGTACGTTGGGTCGTGGCCCGGCCACGTTCTGGTCGAGGAGCTCTTCGATGGAATCCGCGCTCGGCAAGCGGACGCGAATCGGCAGGTCATCGTCGAGCGTGCGGAATCGGGCGATTTCGCGTCCGCCGGTACTGGCGGTGAGGAAGCTGAAGACGGTATCGGGCGCCACCTCGACGGGTCCGATCGAGGCTGGACGTAGACGAACCGCATCGATGCCGACATCGTCGTCACCACCACTCACCTCGGCAACGCCGGCGATGTCCATGAGAGCTTGGCGAGCCGCTCCGACCAACGGCGCCGTTCGATCACGTTCGAAGGCTTCGAAATCGATCATCACGTCGCCGTCATGGTTGACGATCGGTTCGAGGCCATGTCGAGGTGGGCGCGTGGTGAGCCGGACGTCGTCGGGGAGAAGAACGGCGGCCATCCAGGCCCGGAGCTCGTGTTCGGACACAGGGTCGCGAAGCGTGACGATCAACTCACCCTGGTGAGGCTGCCGCGGCGTGAGGATCAGATCATCGTTACCGTGTGTGCCGAGGTCGCTCAGCACATGCTCGACCGCGGGATGGGTTGCGAGAGCTCGAGACAGAGTCGAGGCGTGTGCATCGAGTCGATCGAGGCTCGAGCCGGGCGGCAGCTCGAGGGATATCTCCATACGATCGGCATGATCGGTGGGCAACAGACCATGTGGCAGCAGGAACGCCACGGCGGTGGCGCCGACGACCAGCCCGAGAGTCGAGACCAGCACCACGGCGGGTCGACGCAGAGCCCAGGCGAGACCACCGGTGTAGGTGCGGTGCCAGCCTCGCCCGAGGCCGGTGTCGTTGCTGTCAGTGTTCATCGCCAGCAGCGGGACGACGGTCAGGGCGACGAGCAACGAAGAGGCGAGGGAGCTCGTCACCGCCCAGGCGAGGTCACGGAATAGGGCGCCGCCCAGATCGTCGAGGAAGGCCAGGGGCAGAAACACCAGGGTGGTCGTCACCGTGCTGGCGACAATCGGTGGGGTGATCTCCCGCGTTGCGGCGGCGGCGGCCTGTCGTGGCTCGAGGTGCGTGGCTCGTTGCCGTGCCAGGTTGTCGACCACGACGATCGCATTGTCCACCAACAGGCCGATGCCGAGCGCGATCCCCGACAGGGAGACCAGGTTGAAGGTGATGTCCAACAAATAGAAGGCGATCAACGTCAGACCGAGCGACAACGGGATCGAGGCGGTTACCGCGATGATGGCGCGACGGTCCCGTAGAAAGAGCGCGAGAATCACCATGGCGGCGAGAGCGCCGAGCAAGAGGGCGTGCAGGGTGGCGTTGATCGCTTCGGTGATCGTTCGACTGTCGTCGATCACGACCTCGAGCCCGATCCCCGGAAGCTCGACTTCGAGCTCGTCGAGAGCGCGTCGAACCGCCGCCGCGGTGGTCACCGTATTGGCCCCCGGTCGTCTCTCGATCAGCACCATCAACGTCTCCTCGCCGTCGAGACGCGACAAGCCCCTTCGTGGCGCGTGATCGATCGAGATTTCGGCAAGATCTCGCAACCGCACGGGTGTGCCTGGGGTGGCTCGTAGAATGGTGGCCGCGAGCTCGTCGAGCGAGCCGGGGCGGCCGTCCACTTCGACCGCGATATCGATGTCGCCGCGCCGGACCACCCCACCGGTGAGGTGATCGGAAGTACGCTGGAGCGCCGCGATGACGGTGTCGAGATCGATACTCGAGGCGCTCATGGCATCGGGATCGAGATCGATCGCGACCATCGGTTCACGCAGGCCGGTCACGCGTGCTCGAGCGACCCCTTCTAGCTGTTCGAGACGCCGCGCGATGACATCGGTGGTCAGCGTCTCGATGTTCTTCCGATTCAGGTCGCCACGGGTCGAACATGCGATACGCATGATCGGCCGTCGGCTGGGGTCGAGCTCGACGATGACCGGTCGTTCCGCCCACTCGGGTAACGACGCTCTTGCTTGATCGAGGGCTTCCCGGAGCTCGAGACGAGCCGTGTCGAGATCGGCGTCCCAGGTGAAATCGAGTCGGATGAGACTCGTTCCCAAACGGCTCGAGCTGGTCACCTGTTTCAGATCGGCGACTCCGCTCGCGACAGCCTCCAGAGGCTCGGTGATCAGAGTCTCGATGGTCTCGGGGGTGGTGTCGGGAGCTCGGGTCGAAATCAACAGGGTGGGGATCCGCAGATCGGGCAGAAAGGCGACGGGAAGTCGCGACACCACCGACAAGGCCGTCGCGAGGACCAGAAGGGTGAGAGCCGCGACGGCGACGGGATGCCGCAGCGCGAAGCCGGTCATTCAGACGGCCCCGGTTCCTCGAAGCTGACCGGGGATCCATGGGCGAGGGCGGTGTGGCCTGCATGGGCGACGAGGTCGCCCGCCTCG
>JBCDBH010000046.1:0-23783 GCA_039184055.1 Acidobacteriota bacterium | reverse complement strand
CTCCTGTCGATCCTGGGTCTGCTCGACACCCCGTCGGAAGGGCGGTACCTGCTCAAAGATCAGCCGGTCGAGAATTTGTCGCTGGCCGATCGCGCCCGCATCCGCAACCGCGAGATCGGTTTCATCTTTCAGGCGTTCAACCTGATCGGCGATCTCAACGTCTACGAGAACGTCGAGCTGCCGCTGACCTACCGTGGCATGCCGGCGAGCGAGCGCCAAGATCGCGTGCAATCGGCGCTCGAGCGGGTCGGCATGGCGCATCGCACCAAGCACTACCCGTCACAGCTCTCGGGTGGTCAGCAACAGCGTGTCGCGGTGGCGCGCGCCGTGGTCGGCGATCCGTCGCTGCTGCTCGCCGACGAGCCGACCGGTAACCTCGATTCGTCGAATGGCGAGGCGGTGATGGATCTGCTCGACGAGCTCCACAAGGCCGGCTCGACGATCGTCATGGTGACGCACGATCCGCGCTATGCCGCCCACGCGACCCGCAACGTCCACCTCTTCGACGGCCGGGTGGTCGAAGAGAAGAACGAGGCGGCGTAACGGCCTGATCGTCCGATGTCTGACGCCATCATCCAGACACGCGACCTCGAGAAGGTCTACGACACCGCCGCCGGAAAGACCTGGGTGCTCCGGCGAATCGACCTCGACATCCACGAGGGCGAGTTCGTCACCATCATGGGTCCGTCCGGCGCCGGCAAGTCGACCTTGCTCCATATCCTCGGCATGCTCGACGGCGAGTGGAGCGGCGAGTACCACTTTCTCGGTCAGCCGGTCCACGCGCTCAAGATCAAACAGCGCAACGAGCTCCACAAGCAAAACATCGGTTTTGTCTTCCAGAGCTACCATCTGCTGGACGATCTGACGGTCTACGAGAATCTCGAAGTTCCGCTCTCCTATCGCAAGATCAAACGCGCGGAACGGCAGAGCTTGGTGTGCGACATCCTCGATCGCTTTCAGATCGTCGGCAAAAAGGATCTCTACCCCAACCAGCTTTCGGGTGGGCAACAGCAGCTCGTCGGCGTGGCGCGCGCCATGGTGATGAGCCCCAAAGTGATCCTCGCCGACGAGCCGACCGGCAACCTGCACTCGGAGCAAGCTCAGGAGATCATGGAGCTCTTCGCCGAGCTCAATCGTGAAGGCACGACGATCATCCAGGTGACCCACTCCGAAGCCAACGCCGCATACGGCAACCGAATCATTCGGCTCAAAGACGGTTGGATGGAGACCGCCGCGGCGGCGTGAGCACCCGACCTCGCTCGAACCGACGTCTCAGTCACGAACGTCGGATCCTTCTCTACGCGCTCGGCGCCGGCTTGCCCGGCGTCGTCGTCACATTGGCGATCCTGTGGAGTGGCGAGTATTCGGCCAAGGTCCAGTGGACCTTGACGTTGTTCGTCCTCGGCGGGTGGCTGGGCTTCGCCTTCGCCGCCTTCGAGCGCACCATCCTGCCCCTGCAGACGATCGCCAATCTGCTCGAAGCCCTACGCGAAGGCGATTATTCGATTCGCGCTCGCCAAGCCGACCGTGGCGACGCGTTGGGCGAAGTCATGGTCGAGGTCAACGAGCTCGGTGAGATTCTCCGCCACGCTCGCTTCGGAATTCAAGACGCCACCACCCTGCTCGAAGAAGTCATCCAGAACATCGACGTCGCGGTGTTCAGTATCGATGTCGACGGCACGGTCAGCTTGGTGAACCGCGAAGCCGAGCGTTTGATGGCGCGCGGCGCCGACGAGCTACTCGGCCGGCCCGTGGCCGATCTCGGTCTCGCCGATCTGCTCGAAGGCGCCGCGACCCGCACCGTCGAACGCACCTTCGCCGGCAAGAGCGGTCGTTGGCAGCTGAGACGCAGCAACTTTCACGCCGATGGTCGTCCACACAACCTGCTCGTCCTCACCGACCTCAGCCAGGCGTTGCGCGAAGAGGAACGTCAGGCGTGGCAGCGTCTGATCCGCGTGCTCGGACACGAGCTCAACAACTCGCTCGCGCCGATGAAATCCACCGCCATGACGCTCGCCGACCTGCTGCGACGACGTAGCGATCCCGAGCATTGGCGAGACGATGCCGAACGCGGCCTGGTGAGAATCGCCGAGCGCTGCGAATCCCTGCACCGTTTCGTCGCCGGCTACTCGCGTCTGGCGCGACTACCGGCCCCGAACCGCCAGCCAACTCCCTTGCAACCTCTGGTCGAACGCGCCGTCGCCGCGGTCGTCGGCGGTCGCGACCGGACCACGATCGAAGATGGAGACGAGCTCACCCTCGATCTCGACCGTGATCAGATAGAGCAGCTCCTGATCAACCTCATCAAAAACGCCGTCGAAGCAGTTGACGAGCTCGACGAAACCAGCCCACCGTCCGACGCCATCACCCTCTCCTGGTCGGCATCGAGTGATCGCATTGCGCTGTTCGTCCGGGACAGCGGCCCGGGTCTCGCCAACCCCACCAATGCGTTCGTGCCCTTCTTCACCACCAAAGAGGGTGGTACCGGCATCGGTCTCGTGCTCTGTCGGCAAATCGCCGAAGCTCACGGTGGCGCGCTCACCTTGTCGAATCGAGCCGATGCCACCGGTTGTGAAGCGCGGCTGGAGCTCCCTCGCGAGCGCCCTCGAACAACTTAGACTTTCCACCGACGCCTGGGTGCCGGTCCAGTGCGGGGTGGTTTCGGGGCCACCACCTGGTACGGCCCGGGCCACGACTGCTCGTAGTACTCGTACTGCTCGGCGGCATGAAGGGTCAGGTATGGATCGACGAGATGGGGGCGCGCCATGGCGACGAGATCGGCACGACCCGCGGCGAGCACGGTGTTGGCGTGATCGGCATCGAGAATCGCACCGACCGCCATGACCGGGATACCGACTTCGGCGCGGATTTGATCGGCGAACGGGACCTGATACATCCGACCGTAGATGGGTTCGGACTCGGGCGCATTGCCGCCGCTCGAGACGTCGACGAGGTCGCAACCGGCGTCGCGGAGGAGCTTGGCGAAGGCGACGGTATCGGCCATGTCGATCCCGCTGTCGTCACTCATCCAATCGGTGGCGGTCACCCGCACGGCAACCGGTTTGTCGGCGGGCCACGCGCGACGCACCGCCGCGAAGACCTCGAGTGGAAAACGAGCCCGGTTCTCGATCGAGCCACCGTAGTCGTCGTCACGACGATTGGCGAGCGGGGTGAGAAAGCTCGACAGCAAATAGCCATGGGCCATGTGGACTTCGACCAGATCGAATCCGGCACGTTCAGCGCGTTCGGTGGCGGTGACGTAGGCCTCGATCATCCGGTCCATATCGTCGCGGGTCATGGCGCGAGGCACGGGCCAGCCGTCGTCGAGGGCGACGGCGGAGGGCGCGAGCAGGGGCCAGGCACCCTCGGCTGCGGTGAGTGGACGATCGGGGCCGACCCACGGATGGTAGGCGGAGCCTTTGCGACCGGCATGACCGAGCTGGATGCCGATGCGTCCACCTTCATGATGGACGAAGTCGACGATCCGCGCCCAGGCGTCGGTCTGCGGATCGTTCCAGATCCCGGTACAGCCGGGGGTGATTCGCCCCTCGGGCGTCACGTTGGTCATCTCGGTCATGATCAAGCCCGCCGCGCCGACGGCTCGACTGCCGAGATGGACCAGATGCCAATCGTCGGGCACGCCGTCGGTGGCGCGGTATTGGCACATCGCGCTCACGACGATGCGATTCGGGAGCTCGAGACCACGGAGAGAAAACGGCGTGAAGATGGGTGGCGTCGGAGACGCACCGTCCACCCGACGACCTTGCTCGCCCTGGTACCAGGTCGCCACCTCGGAAACCAGGTCGGGATCCCGTTCACCGAGGTTGTCGTAGGTGATCCGCTTCGACCGGGTCATCAGGTTGAATGTGAATTGCAACGCCGGCTGCGGCATGTAGCGCTCGCTGTTTTCGAACCATTCGAGACTGGTCTGAGCGGCCTTTTGTAGCTTGACCACCTCGACCCAGCGTTCGTCTTCGTACGCGGCGAGGGCACCGGCGAGATCCGCCGTGCCGTGCTTGCGCAACGTGTCGACCAAGACGATCGCGTCTTCGATGGCCAATTTGGTACCCGAGCCGATCGAGAAATGCGCGGTATGCGCGGCGTCACCGAGCAGGATGACGTTGTCGTGACGCCAGGTACGACAGCTGATGGTGGGAAAGCGTCGCCAGATCGACCGGTTGGTGAGCAGACGATGACCGTCGAGATAGGGAGCGAAGAGCCGCTCGCAGAAGTCGACCGTGGCGGCTTCGTCGGCATCGGCGAGACCCGCGGCGTGCCACGTGCTGTCATGACATTCGACGATCCACGTGGCCCGCCCGCCTTGCTCGAACGGATAGGCATGCACTTGAAAAAGCCCATATTCGGTGGGCTCGAAGATGAAGGTGAAGGCATCGAGCGGCAGGTCGGTGCCGAGCCAGCAAAAGCGGCATTGGCGCATATCGATGTCGGGTTGAAAGGTCGATGCCCAGGTATCTCGCACCCGGCTATTGACCCCGTCGGCACCGATCACCAGGTCGGCCTGGCTGGCGAGCTTCGCGACATCGTCGATCTCGGTCTCGAAACGCAGGTCGACACCCACCGCTTCGGCACGCGCAGTGAGGATCTCGAGTAGACGACGACGCGACAGGGCCGAGAAACCATGTCCGGTCGATACCACCCGCTCACCGTGGACGTGGGTGACGATGTCACGCCAGTGGACAAAACTGTCCCGCACCGCGGCGAAGGTTTCCGGCTCGGCTTCGGCGATGCCATCGAGCGTCTCGTCGGAAAAGACGACCCCCCAACCGAACGTGTCTTTGGGTCGGTTCCGTTCATACACCGTGACGTCGACATCGGGAAAGGATGTCCGCAAGAGAATGGCGGCATAGAGCCCGGATGGCCCACCACCGATCGAGACCACCTTCATGCCACCACCTCGGACTCTTGCTCACGCCACGCCGGAGGGAGAAGGCGACGCTTGCCGTCCTTCGACAACATCACCCCTGGATCGTCTTTCGCTTCGCGATCCCATAGCTGGCACGTCACCTCTTTGTGCATCTGATCGAGACCTTCACAGTAGTTGGAGTAGATACAGCGGCGAATCTCGTTGCCACGTCCCACGCGCATCTTGAGAAACCAATCGGGATCGGCAAGCGTTTGTCGCGCCGCGGCGACGATATCGGCGTCACCCGCGCCTAGCAACGCTTCGCATTGCTCGAAGGTACAGATGCCGCCCGCGGCGATGATCGGCGTGTCGTGACCGGCGGCCCGTACCGCACGGGTCACCTGGCGAATCGCATCGACATTGCGCCCGAACGGTCCACGCTGATCGGAGATCGCCGTCGGCATACATTCGTACCCGCTCGGCCCGGTGTAGGGATAGGCCGCGCGACCGACCTTGGGCTGCTTGGCGTCTTCGAATTTGCCGCCCCGAGACAACGAAAGAAAGTCGATACCGGCGGCGGCGAGACGGCTGGCGAAATAGGCCGCGTCGTCGACCGAGCTCCCCGCCTCGATACAGTCGTCGGTCAACATACGGCAACCGACCGGAAAATCACCGACTCGTCGACGCGTCTCGGCCAGCACCGTGAGGGGCAATCGTAGTCGGCCATCGCGGTCGCCTCCCCAACCGTCGTCACGGGTATTGCAGGCCGAGAGGAACGACGCCATGGTGTAGGCATGGGCGAAATGCAGCTCGACACCATCGAAACCGGCCTCTCGCGCACGACACGCGGCGGCGGCGAAGAGATCGGGTAAGACTCGAGGCAGCTCCCGGATATGCGCTCGATGCAGGTCGGTGACCCGTTCACGATAACCGTAGCGCAAGTCTTCGAGCTCACGTTCGGACAGCACCTCAGCCCAACCCTCTTCACCGAGCTCGAGCAAGGCCGCGCGCACCGACTCGTCGTAACCCGCGGCGCGATCCGACACCGCGGCGCGATGTCGGTCGCTGAGCGTGAGATAGCGGTGAAAGAACTTCGCCGGCTCGGGTCGCCGCCGAATCGACAGGAAGTCGATGATCTGGATCAGCAGTCGGGTGCGTCCACCGCTGGCTCGTCTCACGGTATCGACGAGATCGCGGAGACCGGGAAGAAAGCGATCGTCACCGATCCGTAGCAGCGGTCCACTCGGAATGTCGCGAATCCCGGTGGCCTCGACGACAAGGGCGCCGGGTCGACCCTGGGCGAACCGTTCGTACCAAGCCAGCACGCGATCGGTGACCTGCCCTTCGTCACTGGCACGCCACGGCACCATCGCGGGCACCCAGGTACGCTCGGCGAGTCGGAGTCGCCCCCGTTCGAGTGGCTGGAAGAGTCGGGCGCGACCGGCCGTCTCGCGACTCGGCCAGTCCGCCTCGGGAAGCTCGTGTTTGATGCGCTCGGGAGGTTTCCACACGTTTCGATGCTAGCAGTCTCCCGCGCGCCTCTGGAGCACGTCATCGAATCACGCGACATGGTGGGATATCACCCGATTCCCGCGCTTCGCCCCTCCATCCGAACCCGAGGTCGAAGCACGCGTACCCTCGGCTAGTGACTTGGCTATCTGTCCCCGTCGTTCGACGGGGTCATCTCAGGAGGTATCTGACCATGCGTGTGAAACACCTGCTTTTACTCCTCGCTCTCGCCATGCTGGCTGCACCGCTGTGGGCCAATCAGGCCGAAACGCTTGTTTTGTTCGATCCGACCGTGCCTGAAAACCCAGAGAGCATCGTCTTCGACCGGTTCGACAATGCGTACGTCACCCTGGCCTTGAACGGCGCGGTGGTACGGATCTCGCGCCATTTCGCGGTCACGCACCTGGCGTCTTTGCCGATCGACGCACCGTGCGCGACGCCGGCCGTCGCGCTCGGTCTCGCGATCGATTGGCGTGGTCGACTCTTCGCCGCCGTGGTCTCGTGCAATCCGGCGAATACCGGTATCTGGCGAATCAACAAGTTCACCGGTGCGTTGACTCAGGTCGCCAATTTACCGAGCTTCGCGGTGCCCAACGGCATCGACGTCGACAATCGTGGCTCCCTCTACGCGGGCGATACGTTTGCTGGCTTGGTGTGGAGGGTCGATCTGCGCGACGGCTCGTACGAGGTGTGGAAAGACGACCCGCTGCTCGAGATCGCTCCGGGTTCACCGTTCCCGGGTCCCAATGGCGTCGAGGTCTACAAGGGCGAGGTCTATGTCGCCAATTCGTCGACCGGTGACATCATCGCGATTCCGATCGACCGGCCGAGCGGCACGGCGGGTGACGCGCGAGTCGCCTTCAGCCTGCCGGAGCCACAAGGGTGCGATGAATTCGTCTTCGACATCAAAGGCAGCGTCTACTGCACCACCGATCCGTTCAACACCGTCGTACGTCTCGACCCTGATGGCACGACCGAGATCCTGCTCACCGCCGACGATCTGCTCGACGGTCCGACCTCGGCCGCCTTTGGTCGTCGGGGACAGAACCGCAAGAGCCTCTACATCACCAACGCGGCGTTCCCGCAGTTCACCACGACGTTCCGCCCGAGCCTGATGCGGATACGACTCGATACGCCCGGCGCGCCGTTGATCCAATAAGCACAAGACGGGCTCGCTCGCGCCGGCCCGTCGCTCATCTCCTGGTCAAGCGACGCGCGATCACCAGGTGCTGGATCTCGCTCGTGCCCTCGTAGATTCGGAGCGCGCGCACCGAGCGATAAAGACGGTCGACCGGGCTATCGATCAGCACCCCGCGTCCACCGAGGACCTGAACGGCATCGTCGACGATCCGCTGGGCCGCCTCGGTGGCGTAGAGCTTGGCCATCGCCGCCGCGAGGGTGATCTCGTCGCCGGCCGCCTGGTCATCGGCGAGTCGTGCCGCGCGGTAGGTGAGCAGTCGAGAGGCGGCAAGCTCGGTAGCCATCCGCGCGAGTTTCTGCTGAATCAACTGCTGCTCGACGAGCGGCTTGCCGAATTGCTCGCGCTGGCGCGCGTGAGCCAGCGCCTCGTCGAGCGCACGCGCCGCCATGCCGCAGGCGGCCGCCGCGACCGTGGCCCGGAGTCGATCGAGGGTACGCATACCGAGCTTGAATCCCTCGCCGGGAGCGCCCAAGAGAGCGTCCGCGGTGACCCGACAATCATCCAAGGCGATCTCACCGAGGGGATGCGCGGCGGCGAGCACTTGTGGGCGCACGAAACGCAATCCAGGATTGTCGGCGTCGACCAAGAACGCGGCGAGCCCACGGTGACCGGCGTCCGGGTCAGTGGCCGCGAACACGACGTAGAGATCCGCCAAACCGGCGTTCGAGATCAGGCTCTTGCCACCGTCGAGACGCCAACCATTCTCGTCGCGCACGGCTCGCGTACGCATGGCGGCGACATCGGAGCCGGCCTCGCTCTCGGTCATGGCGAAGGCGAGCATGGTCTCGCCGGCTGCCACCGCCGGCAGGATCCGTCGTCGTTGCGCGTCGTCACCCGCCAGCCGGATGGGCATGGCGGCGAGACATTGGATGGCGAAGATGTCGTCGGCGAGCGGCGACGCCCACGCCAGGGCTTCACGAATCAAACAACAGGCGCGCAGGTCGACTCCATCGACGACGCCACCGTAGGCGGCGGGAACCGCCCAGCGGCCCCAGCCGTGCTCACCCATCAGCCGCAGGATGACGCGTGCCTGCGCCCGGCCCTGGTCGTCGTCGGGTGGTTCGGGAAGCGGCGCGATGTGTGTCCGAGCGAAGTCGGCCACCTCGTTGGCGATCGCCGTGTGTCGTTGGTCGAGCAAGACACCGACGGTCCCGAGGTCGGTGATGGATCCCGTAGCGTCGAGCATCAGCCGAAGTTGGGTTTGCGTTTGGCGACGAACGCGTCGTACGCCTCGCGGAAGTTCGGATCGAGCATGCACGCGGCTTGAATCTCGACTTCGGCGGCCAGAGCCGATTCGACATCGAGAGCCGCTTCACGCAACACCAGCTTCTTGGTGATCTCGAGCCCGAACGACGGCCCCCGAGCCAGCTTCTCTGCCAGCTTCTGGGCGGTATCGAGCACCTCGTGGTCGTCGACCAAACGGTTGTACAAGCCGATGCGATACGCCTCTTCGGCATCGATGAAGTCACCGGTCATGAGGAGCTCCATCGCTCGCCCCATACCGACCAGACGCGGGAGCAACCAAGAAGCCCCCATATCGGCCCCGGACAGACCGACCTTGGTGAACAAGAAAGCGATCTTCGCCGCGCGGGCCGCGACCCGGATGTCACAAGCGCTGGCGATCACCGCACCGGCGCCGGCGACCGTACCGTTGAGCGCCCCGACGATCGGCCGACGGCAGTGCAACATGGCCAAGATCAAGGCACCGGTATCGCGGGTGAAATCGAGCAACCCCTGATAGTCGCGCTCGAAGAGTGGTCCGATGATGTCTTCGACATCGCCACCCGAACAAAAAGCGCGGCCCGACCCCGTGAGCACGATGGCGCGAACCCCGGGCTCGCTATCGAGCGCGAGAAAGACCTCCCTGAGCTCGCGGTAGACCTCGAAGGTCAAGGCGTTGAGGCGATCAGGCCGATTCAGGGTGATCGTGGCGACACCGCTCTCGGCATCATGGTGATAGCGAAAGCTCTTGGGATCGATCGTCGTCTTCTCGGTCATGCTTGATTCCTCCGACAGGCTCACTCAGGCGGCTGGCAAGGCAGCGACGGCTTGAATCTCGACGTGGGCCCGAGGCTCGAGCAGCGCGCGCACCTCGACGAGCGCCATGGCTGGATAGTGCCGGCCCATGTGCTCACGGTACACCACGCCGATCTCACTCAGCTGCGCGATGTACGCGTTCTTGTCGATGACATAGATGGTGAGCTGGGTGATGTGCTCGGCTCGACCACCGGCCACCTTTACGACCTCGAGAACGTTGGCGAGCGCCTGACCGAATTGCGTGGCGAAGTCCTCACCCACCACCTCTTCGTCGCGATTCCAAGCGATCTGACCGGCAACGAAAAGCATCCGGCTGCCAGCGGGTGCAATCACGCCGTGGCTATACCCACGGGCGGTGGCCAAACTCGGAACATCGAGGCATTGAGGGCCGTCGGTGGCTCGACTCATGGTGTCGTCTTCCCCTGTTGTCATGGGATGTCAGAAAAAGAGCCCAAAAGTTGGATCTTGTTGCCGCTGGACCCTATGAAGTCAGGCTCCACAATGTCAAGCTATTGGGCATAGCTGTCCGGTTCTCCCTTACAATGCATGCATGCGCACCCGCGCATGACAGGGGGATTTATTCATCACCGCGAGGGAACGAACATGTCCACCAGACATAAGACCTCTTTCTCGACCCATTCGTTGATCGTCGCGCTCCTTTTGCTCGTCGCCACGACCGCTACCGTGGTGCATGCGGAGAGCTTCGTCATCGTTACCATTGGGACCACTGATTCTCCAACCCCACCCGCGACGGTCGAGCTCGTCAGTGCCGACGGCTCGCGTTCGGAACAAACCGACGACGACCAGGATTCGACCGTGATTTTCGATGTCGCGGCGGGCACATTCGACATCACGGTCTCCGCCGGAGACACTTCGGCTTCGGCGACGATCGACGTGCCCGAGAACGGCCAGGTGGTGGCCTTCTACGACCCGAACGCGACGGTCGATCAGCGACTCAGCCTGGCCACCAGCACGTTCACCAATGAAGAGATTACCGTCACCGCGCGACGTCGCGAGGAGAGTCTGCAACAAACACCGCTCGCGATCACGGCGTTGACCGGCACCGCACTCGAAGAACGCTCGGCCACCGACCTCTCGGATACCGCCGACTATGCTCCCAACGTCGAATTCAACATCGGCGGTAGCTTGAACGGAGTCGGCAACGAGGCGAACGTCTTTATCCGTGGACTCGGCCAAAACGACAACGCGATCTTCACCGATCCCGGTGTCGGAATCTATGTCGATGGCGTGTATCTGGCCCGGTCACAGGGTGCGGTGCTCGATCTGCTCGCACTCGAACGGGTCGAAATCCTCCGCGGGCCCCAAGGCACACTCTTCGGCAAGAACACCACCGGCGGCGCGATCAATCTGATCACGCGAAAACCAGGTGGGAGTCGTGGTGGTCATGTCGGCGTCACGACCGGTGAGTTTTCACGTCTCGACCTCCGCGCGGTCGCCGACATCCCGCTCGGCGACCGGCTCGATCTCACCGTCGCCGCCCTGACGCACAATCGTGACGGCTACGGCAACGCCATCTTGCTCGGCGAAGAGCTCGGCGACTCCGATACCGACGCCGCGCGTCTCGCGTTGCGCTACCTGGGAAACGATCGCTTTTCGCTCGATCTCGCTGCTGACTACAGTCAACAAGATGAGCGTGGCTTGCCTCAGACTCTGGTCGCGGCGCTGCCGACACCGTTGATCGAGTTCTACAACCAGCCACGCGTCGACGCTGGGCTGGAACCCTACGACGAGCGCTGGATCACCGGAGATCTGCTCGACAGCAACCAGACCTTCCCCGATCAGAGTGAGGGTGAGGTTTGGGGTGTCTCGGGAACCGCCTCGTGGCGTCTCGGTGATTTCGATCTGACCTCGATCACCGCCTTCCGGCAGCTCGATTTCGACAATGCCAACGATGGCGACGGCTCGCCTCTCCCGCTCGCCGCCCGCGCCTGGCTGGTGGAGCAAGAACAATTCACCCAAGAGCTCCAGATCAACGGCGCCACGGGTGCGGTGGATTGGGTGGCCGGTGGGCTCTACTTCTACGAGGACGGCACCGAGGATGGCAGCCTGTTTCTTCAACAGGACCTCTTCGCGGCTCTCGAAGCCGCTCCGGGCGCCATCTACGCTCCACCCGGTCTGCCCGACGAGCTGTGCGCGATTCCCGGTTTTCCGTGTTTCGGGGGCGCGGGCAATCCACTGAACCTGGCGTTTTTCCCCGTGCCGCTGCGCGAGGTCGTCGATCTCGAAACCACCAGCGTCGCGCTCTTTGGCGAAGCGACGTGGCGATGGTCCGAGCGCTTCTCGGTGACGGGTGGGCTCCGCTATACCCGTGACGAAAAGGACATGGTGTATACCAACGCGCTCAGCGGTCAGCGGCTGACCGCCGATGACAGCTGGGACGCCGTGAGCCCGCGCGTCAGCCTGGCATGGTCGGTCGACGAGGACCTCCTCGTCTACAGCACGATCTCACGAGGATTCAAGAGCGGTGGTTTCAACGGCCGACCGCAAAACCGAGGCGTGCTCGACGCGTTCGACCCCGAATACGTGCTCGCCTACGAGGTGGGGTTCAAGTCCGATAGCTGGGACAACCGATTGCGCGTCAATGGTGCGGCGTTCTACAACGACTTCACCGACGTGCAGATCTCAGCGGCGCTCAACGTCGATGGTCAAGAGGTCTTCATCACCGAAAACGCGGGTGAAGCCGAGTCGTACGGCCTCGAGCTCGAGGTGGTGGCACGACCGAGTCGGCAGTTCGAGATCACCGGTAGCGCCGGCTGGCTCGAAACAGGGTTCACCGATTTCAGCGCCTCACTCGGCGAGGTCCGTCTCGATCTGGACGGTGAGCTGCCCCGTGCTCCGGGCTTTTCGAGCGCGCTGTCGGCCCGATGGACCGTGCCGATCGTCGATTGGGGTGAGGCGACGATGCGCGCCGACTACAACTGGAAGAGCAGCTACTACACCGACATCGAGAACAGCCCGTTTCTCGAACAGGAGGGTTTCGGGCTGCTCAACGCACACGTCGCGGTGAGCCGTGGTCCGTGGGAAGTGAGCGCCGCCGGCACCAACCTGACCGACGAGCGGTATCTCGAAGCTGGCTTCTTCGCCGCCGCGTTCGGCGCCGCCGCCGGGATTCCGGGACGCCCCCGGGAGTGGTCACTCGGTATGCGCTATCGGTTCTGAGGATCGTCGATCGCGGTGGCGAGAATGTCACCCAGCTCAGCGATCCACCCAGCGCCTTCGGTCGCGCTCGCCGCGGCGGGATCACCGAAATAGGCGCTGGGGCCTCCCGCTTCGAGAAACGTCGTCTGGCCAGCACGGATCGCCACCGACAACGACGCGGGATTGGCGACCAGCCCGTCGCGCTCGTCGCGGACTCGGGTCGGATCGGCGGCAAGCACGATCGAAGTCTCGTAGCGCCCAGCATGGCACGCACCGCTGAGGAACTCCTCCCCCAGCCGTGACGCCCAGCGGCGCCGCGTGACGTCCGGAAACACACAGCGCAGGCTCGTTTGTTCGTGAATCCGATCTCGCGCCGCGTACAGGGCACCGAGGTGAGTCGGGTCGAGATGCGCGTTGGCGATCGCCAAGACCTCGACCCCCCAGCCGGCGATCGCGCTGGCGATGTCTTCGAGCAACGCGGTCATCGTCTCGGAACGAATCGAGATCGTGCCCACGAACTCGGCGGCGAACGGCGCCGGAGTGTAGTCGAGCGCCGGCAGGATCAGCGCCGTCCATCCTTGCGCCATCAGCCGCTCGCCAGCCGCCTCCGCCATGGCGTCGGCGATCACGACATCGGTCGATAGGGCGAGGTGGGGACCATGAGCCTCGACGGCCCCCACCGGCACGATGGCGACGCTGCGCGCCGACTCGTCGAGCGTCGCGCGAACCTCGGTCCACGTCGACTCGACGAGTCGCAGCAGTCGACCGTTCGACTCAGTAGTTGAGGTAACGGTCCTGCTCCCAGGGATGTACGTGTGAGAGGTACTCGGTCCATTCCTGGCGTTTGGCTTCGATAAAACGCTCGGTGATGTGCTCGCCGAGCGCCGCGCACAACACCTTGTCGCGCTCGAGATTGTCGAGCGCGCTCGACAGATCGGCGGGAAGCTGGCGAATCTTGAGACGCCGTTTCTCACGCTGGCTCATCGCGAAAATGTTCTTGTTCACCGGCTCACCGGCGCTCACCTTGCGACGCACGCCGTCCAAACCGGCGGCCAGCATCACCGTCAAGGCCAGGTACGGGTTGCACGCCGGGTCGGGAATCCGTACCTCACAGCGTGTCCCCATGCCACGACGCGCGGGTACACGCACCAACGGACTGCGATTCCTCTCCGACCAGGCTACATTGGTCGGCGCCTCGAATCCCGGCACCATCCGCTTATACGAGTTGACGAGAGGATTGGTGACGGCGACGAACGCCTCGGCATGTTCGAGCAGCCCGCCGATATACGACAACGCGATGTCCGAAAGCTCCCACTGCGCGTCAGGTGCCCAGAAGGCATTGTTGCCGTCTTTGTCGAGCAGGCTCTGGTGGGTATGCATACCCGAGCCGTTGACACCAAAAAGGGGCTTCGGCATGAAACTGGCGTGGAGCCCACGTTCGAGCGCGACCTTCTTGACCACAAAGCGGAACGTCACGACATTGTCGGCGGTGGTGACCGCGTCGGCGTATTTGAAATCGATCTCGTGCTGTCCCGGTGCGACTTCATGATGAGCCGCCTCGACTTCGAATCCCATCTTCTCGAGCACCATGACGATGTCGCGTCGACACTCCTCGCCACGGTCGACCGGGGTCAAGTCGAAGTAACCACCGACATCATGTGTCTCGCGAATCACCGAACCATCAGCGGCGCGCTGGAAGAGAAAGAACTCCGCTTCTGGCCCCGCCATCATCTCGAAACCCATGGCTTCGGCCTCGGCGACGACGCGCTTGAGCGCCGAACGGGGACAGCCGGGGAACGGCGCACCGTCGGGAAGATGAACGTCGCAGATCATCCGACTGACATGTGAGCCATCCGGGTTCTGCCATGGATTGACCTGAAAGGTGTCATAGTCGGGAACCTGCAGCATGTCCGATTCTTCGATCCGCGAGAAACCCTCGATCGACGAGCCATCGAACATGATTTGGCCGTCGAGCGCCTTCTCGAATTGGCTGCTCGGAACCTCGACGTTCTTGATGACGCCCATGATGTCGGTGAACTGAAGTCGCATGAAGCGAACGTTCTCTTCCTTGGTCCGCGCCAGGATCTCTTGACGGTCCATGATCTCTCCTCGCTATACGGCAACCGCTCGCGCGGTCGATCCGGTTCGGTCGAGAGGACGCCGTCGCGATCGAGACGGTGTCGGCACCCGACGAAAGTGAAGCTACTTCCACGCCCTTGTGCAGAATGATGCGACTCAGCGCATCACTTGGCCGATCCTAAGACCGAAAACCCATTCCCACAAGACCAATCTCGCACATTGACATCGAAAATGAGATCACTTCGCAATCCAATCGTGCCGACGGACCCTTTCCTCGTCTTTGGAGCCACGACCGATGAGTGACTGGCTACCACGGGCCATCGCGGTCGCATCGGGCGGCGCGTTGGGTGCTCTGTGTCGCTGGGGTTTGTCGATGTGGCTGCTCCGCGTCACCTTTCCCAGTCCGTTCCCATGGCCGACCTTTCTGATCAATGTCACCGGAGCCTTTGCCCTCGGGGTGATGACCGGCGCGGTGACCCTTGGCGGGTGGGCGCTCGCACCGATCACGCGTCTTCTCTTCGCGGTCGGGTTTCTCGGCGCGTTTACTACGTTTTCGACCTTCGCTTGGGAAATCGTCGCGCTCGGACGCGCCGACGAGCCTCGATTGGCGCTGCTCTACGTGACCGCCTCGTTGCTGGTGGGCGTTATTGCCTGCTGGGTGGGTTTCGTGATCGGGGGACGTACCTGGATAGGATGAGGTCCATGTCAGTGCTATCCGATTCATCCCTCTCCGACTCATCCACGAGTCCGTCAGCCACCGAGATCGACCTGCGTCTGCCCGATACTCGGGCCATCGACGAAGCTTGGCATCGGATCCGCCCCCACATTCACGAGACTCCCGTCTTGCGTTCGACCACGTTCGATCGTCTTGCGGGTGCCGAGCTGTTTTTTAAATGCGAGTGCTTTCAGCGTGTCGGTGCGTTCAAGATCCGCGGCGCCGTGAACACCGTCTTTTCGCTCGACGAGGCCGAGGCCAGCCGTGGCGTCGTCACGCATTCGTCGGGCAATCACGGTCAAGCGGTGGCGCTCGCGGCGCGCCTACGGGGTATTCCGGCAACCATCGTGATGCCCGAGAACGCCACCGCGGTCAAAATCGCGGCGGTCGAGGGCTATGGCGCGGAAGTCATTCGATGCGAACCGACCTTGGCCGCGCGTGAATCCACGGCTCAGGCGTGCCGTGAAGAACGCGGTTTGACCTTGGTCCATCCCTACGACGAACCTCGGGTCGTTGCTGGGCAGGCCTCGGTGGCACGCGAGCTCTTGGAGGCGGTTCCCGACCTCGACGCCATCGTCGTGCCGGTCGGGGGTGGTGGCCTGCTGGCGGGTACGGCCCTCCAGGCACGACGCCACCACGCGCCGGTTCGGGTCATCGGAGCCGAGCCTTCGGGCGCCGATGACGCCGCGCGTTCGTTCCGCAGCGGCGTCCACGAACCCATGGACGATCCACGGACCCTCGCCGACGGCTTGCGCACCCGGCTCGGTGGTCTCGCCTTCTCCATCCTCTCCGACCACGTCGACACGATCATCACGGTGAGCGACGAAGCGATCATCGCAGCCATGCGAGCGCTTTGGGAACGGATGAAATTGGTCGTCGAACCGTCGGCCGCCGTACCGCTCGCGGCGATCCTCGAAAGCGACGTGGACCTTTCCGCTTCCCGCATCGGAGTGGTGCTCACGGGTGGCAATGTCGATCTCGATCGCCTGCCCTGGACACGGACACATTGAAGCCTTTTTCTGGCCAATCAGGGCTTCAGTTCCCGTGATGACCGAGCCCCTACGTGGCTCGCGTTCATGCTTCCGGACAGATCGACTCAGACAAATGGTTCAATAACGGATGCCAAGCGCCGTGCAATACTGCGCTTTGTCTACAACTATTTCAGGATGACAGGTCAAAGAGAAAGGTGTAAGGTATCACCTGATACCGTCCGTCTATTTCTTTTTAAGGGGCGCCGCAACGAGCCGCAGACCAGCAGAGCGTGAGCGTCGATCTACGTAACGTGCAGGTACTCACCTCGCTTGGAGCCATGACGATGACAACAGCCAACACTCGCCACCGGCACAGCTACCGAACCTTGGTCATCAGCAGCCTTTGTCTACTTGCCTGCGCGGCCATCACCTGGGCCGCCGGAACCCCGGGAATGGGTACCGCGAGCGGCGAGTACATCCATCCTCAGGGCGCCAACGTCGTCACCGGTTTCGGTGACTTCATCAGCTCGACCAACGGCAGTGGTCTCGACCGTGTGTATCGCTTTTACGCCGAGGTCCCAGCCGGTCTCGGTACGCTCACTATCGAGCTGTACGACGCCGACGTCGGCACGGGAACCGTCGACGCCAACGGCGGCGAATCAGACGGTCGTGACCGTCACCGCGACGGTGGCTTCACCACCTGCACGCGTTACCGCGTCGAAGAGCCCGATGGCACCGAAGTCGCGAACGAGCTCGTCGGCGATCCCGATCCGATTCACGAGTGCACGGACTCAGGTAGCTCGCCACTTGCTCCTACCGCCGCCGACGGCGGCGATTGGGATACCTGCGACGACGCCTTCTGCACGCTGTACACGGTCGCCAGCCCCGATGCGGGTCACTGGCTGATCGAGATCGACCTCACCAGCGCCGTGAATTCGACCTCCTCTGGCGAAGCGCGTGACAACAACGGTTTCGGCCTGCGAGTTCATGACGGTACGGCGGGTGCCGGCGGAACCGAGATTCCGGTCTACTCCGAGGACTACTACATGGTGGGCCTCAACCCGGGCAACGGTGACAACACCTGGACGGTCTATCCCTACATCGATGCTGGCGGCGACGTTACGTTGAGCGATTTCGACTGGGATAGCACCAACACCTTCCCGGGAGGCTCGGCCGACCAATCCCTCGTCCTGAGCACGCGCGACGGCGCGACCACGTTTACGTTTCTCAATGCCGTCCTATCGGCCAACGACGTCTGGGTCGACCACCCGATCACGTTCACCAACGATCTGCTGTGCGCCGAGTATGGAATCTGGGAGCTCGACATCCAAATCGAGGAGTTCCTTTCTGGCGGCAATGCCAACCAAGGCAACTACGGAGTCGTCTTACTTTCCGACTTCTCTTATAGCGGCCAGCCTCCAGGCGCCAGTGAACCAGCCTTCCGCCTCTATCTGCCGACCGACGCCGATGCCGCGCCCATACGTCCACACCTCGAGCAGAGCTGGACGACGACCAGCAACGCGCCGGTTCGGATCGGCGAAACGACTCGCGTCGAAGTCACGGTCACCTTTACCAATCCGACCGGCAGCCCCGGCGACGTCGAGTTCGGTGACGACGCAACGGACGTCATCCGTGCCGTGGTTCCGAACGACACCCAGGTCGCTTTCGTAGCCGCGTCCGAGACCTGCTCGACGGGTACAGTCACGCAAACCGGCACCGGTCCCTGGACGATTACCTGCGATCCAGGTGTGGTCTCCGCGGGCAGCACGGTCACCATGACCTATGAGCTCGATCTCACCCCCACCGCGGCGGGTGCGATCGAGCTCACCAGCGCCCCGGGTACCGGTGATGGAACCACCGCGACCTTCATCGATACGACCTGTAGCGATAGTTTGACCGATGCCGATGTCGGCGGGAACTGCCCGTCGATCAGTCGTTCTCGATTCGAGTTCGGTGAGATCTGCCCACTCCAGGCTGACTTTCAGTTGTCGAGCCCGGTCTTGATCTCGAGCGTACGTGCCCTAGCCGCCGAGAACGGTGGTGTGGAGCTCGAGTGGAAGACCGTGGCGGAAGCGGAAACAGTCGGCTTCGAGGTGTATCGCGCCACGGAAACCGGCACGGTCCGAGTCGGCCAAGGCCCGCTCATGGCTCTTCTCGACTCGCCGCACGGTGGCGTCTATCGGTTGCTCGACAGCGCGGTGACACCACGGGACGGCGAGCTTCGCTACCAGATCGTCGAGCTCGACGCCAACGGTAGCCGCCGAGCACATGGCCCGTATGTCGTCACCGCGGATCAGCCGAGTGACGGCGCGTTGGCCATCGATGGCCTCACCGCGTTTTCGAGCACGCCCTATCCGCCGACCGACGCGTACTTGGATCGGCTCGCGGCGGCCGACAGTGCCGTGCTTTCAGGTCCGGCACCAGCCGGCGAGGCCTTGATGATCGGCATCCGTGAAGCGGGTCTCTATCGCGTCGACGCGAACGACATCGCCACGGCGCTCGGTCTCGATACGACCGCGATGGCTGGCCTGCTCGCCTCGCACTCGTTCTCGCTACGCGACCGCAACGACTCCGAGGTCGCATGGCAGGTCGCCGAGAGCGGCGACGCGCTCGAGTTCTACGGTGTCGGCATCGACAGCGCGTTCACTCGTGACAATGTTTACCGCCTCACCGCCGGCAACGGGATCGCCATGACCACCGCGAACGAGCGACCGTGGCATCGCTATGCGGTCTTGCCCAGCTTCCGCGACACGATCCGCATGGAAGAAGACGATCGCCCGATCACTCTGGCGCCGATCGATCCAGAGAGCGATATCTTCTTCTGGGATTTCGCCGCGGCCGGCAATGGCCCGGTCGATTTCGCCGTCGATACCCCGACTCCGCTGGCGGGAACCGACGCTTCGCTCACGGTGGATGTCTTCGGTGCCACCGCGACCACTCACAATGTCTCGGTGAGCTTGAACGGTACCCAGCTCGGCACGATCGACATCGATGGGTTCGCTCGCCAGTCGAAGACGTTTGCTGTCGCGAGCGGTGTGCTCCTCGAAAGCAACATCATTACCGTGGAAGCCACGAGCGGTTTCGTCGCGGTCGATGGGTTCGACGTGGAATACGATCGTCGTCGCTTCGCGGTGAGCGATCAGCTGCATACCGACCCGGCCGGGTTCGACTACCTGCAAGCCTTTGGTTTCTCGACCTCTGACCTTCGCGTCTACGACCTGTCGAATCCGCTTCAACCGGTGAGAATCCCCGTTTCGGCCGTTGCGAGCCGGCAACCAGGCCAGTTCCAGGTGGTGACGCAAATCGACAGCCCGAACGCCGAGCACCTCGTCGTGGCGGCGTCGGCGATCAAGACACCGGCAACCCTACGAACCGACTTCGCATCCGACCTGCTCGCCGGTCACCACGATGCCGAGTACCTGGTCATCACGTCGGCCTCGCTCGCGGCCTCGGCCCAGGCACTCGCCGATCGGCGTGGCGCCGAGGGCATGACCACCCTGGTGGTCGATGTCGTGGACATCTACGACGAGCTGAACGGCGGCGTGAGCGATCCACGGGAGATTGGCGCCTTTCTCGCTCACGCGTCGAGCACGTGGCAGGGTCCGCCACGCTACGTGCTGATCGCCGGAGCCGGTACCTGGGACTACCGCGATGATCTGGGCATGGGCGGCAATCTGATTCCTCCGGTTCGCGTAGCCGGTGAGGGCAGTATTTTCGCCAGCGACACGCCGCTCGCCGATTTCGACGACGATGGCCGTCCCGACGTTGCCATCGGCCGCGTGCCGGCCTTGACCGGCGCCGAAATCGATGCCTATGTCGCCAAGCTCGATCTCTACGAGAATGCCGCGCAACCGGCTTGGGCCAGTGAGCTTCTGTTGATTGCGGACGACCCGGATGACGGCGGCCCGTTCGGCAGTGACATGACTCGCTTCCGCGACACCTCGACCGAGCGGTTTACGACGACCAGCATCGATCTGGCCACCGCGGAAGTCGGTGCGGCGCGCCAAACCCTCTTCGATGCGCTCGACCAGGGTGTCGGCTTGCTCAATTTCTACGGCCACGGTGGTGTGACCAACATCACCGACGAAATGCTCTTCACCTCCGCGGACGTCGCGACTCTCGCCAATGTCGGTCGCACACCGATCGTCACAGCCGTGAGCTGTCACATCGGAATGTTCGGACTCCCCCTCGCCGACTCGCTCGGTGAGGATCTTGTCCTTGCTGACGAAGCAGGCGCGATCGCGGTCTGGGCACCCGTCTGGCTGTCTACCCACGGCTACGCGGAATCCATGGGTGAAACGTTCCTTCGTGGCCTGCTCCACGGTGACCGTCTGGGTGACGCTCTCGTCGCCGCGTACCACAGCGGTTCGGCCGGCAGCCTGCCTACATGGTTGCTCGAGGTGTACCAGCTGCTCGGTGACCCGGCCTTGAAAATTCAACTCGCTCCGACACCACAAGCTCCTGGCCCCGAAGGCCCGGAGAATCAAGGCTGACATGGCGTATCGACAATGGAAGGGGGGAAGTGTGAGCATCAGTAAACGAGACGCCGCGGAGCCGTTTGTCCGGGACCGCGCGCGATCCAAGCAACCATACGAAGCGCCTCGCATCATCTACGAAGACGCCGTCGAGACCATGGCTGCTTCGTGTAACACCAACCCCGGTGGGAAAGACGATCCAACCTGTCTCGTCGGCTTTACCTGAGCCGAGCATGCGTGAGGACCGGTACCGCGTCCAATCCGACGTGCGCTTTCGCGTCGTCGATGGTGACGCGGTCGTCTTGCGTCAGAACAGCGGGCAAGTGCTCGTGCTCAATGCGGTGGGAGCTCGCATTCTGGAGCTCCTTACCGCCCAGACCTCGACAGACGACCTGATCGCTACTCTGCTCGACGAGCTCGAAGTCGACCGTCCTCAATTGGAACGAGACTTCGATCACTTTCTCGACGAGCTGCTCAATCGCGACATCGTCGAACCTCTTCCTATCGGCTGAGCCGCCCATGGCACTCGAATCGATCATCCGCAAGACCTGGAACCAGAACATCTTGTTCTCGGCCCTGGTCGAGCTGACGTACAAGTGCAACCTCAACTGCTTCTACTGCTACAACGATCTCGCGTTGAGCGGCCACGCGTTGCGTGACGAGCAGTGGCTACGGTTCTTCGATGACCTAGCTCTGATGCAAGTGATGAACCTCACCCTCTCAGGAGGTGAGCCACTCTCGCATCCGTCCTTTCTCGAGCTCGGCAGGCATGCGCGGCAACTTGGTTTCGTCGTCCGCATCAAATCGAACGGCCACGCCCTCCGTGGTCGCCTGGCCCGCCAGGTCAAGGACGAGATCGACCCGTTCGTGATCGAGATCAGTCTGCACGGCGCGACCGCCGAGGCTCACGATCGCCAAACGAGAATCCCGGGCAGCTTCGATCGTCTGGTCGCCAACCTCGGTGAGCTTCGAGACCTCGGCTTGCGGATCAAGTTGAACTGCACCTTGACGGTGTGGAACGAGAGCGAGATCGATGGCATCTTCGCGCTCACCGACCGCTTGGGGCTTCCGATGGCGATCCACCCCACCGTGACGCCACGGGATGACGGCGACACCACGCCGCTGCAAATCGCCCCCACCTCGGAGGGCATTCAGCGTCTCTACGCCGCGCTCGATCGTCGTATCCCAGATTCGGAAACGCGGGCCGACTCGGAGGGCCCGGACGGCTGCACCCCGACCAGCGGCGTCGAAACCAATTGTGGCGCGGGCACGGCGGGTATCGCCGTCGATCCCTACGGAAACGTCTACCCCTGCGTCCAGTGGCGCCGGTCGATCGGCAATCTGCACGAGCAGAGCATTCGCGACATCTGGGAGGGAGGCTCGTCCGATCTCGAAGAGGTTCGTGAGATCAACCGCGCGGCGCGGCGAATGCGTGACGAACGCGAAGCCATGGGTGATCCACTCGGACACTGTATGGGACTGGCCGTCGAGAAAACCGGCGATCCCCTCGGGCTCGACCCGGAGGCGCGTCGTCATGTCGATCTTCGCGCCGATCTCGACGCGAGCAAACCAGCCAAACGCCGCTCGCTCCTACCGGTCGTTTCGTGATCACGCTCCGCTCGCCCTCGCAGACCTGAATCGTCCATGGCCTTCGCCGAGGCGTATCTCACCTATCCAGATCTCTTCCCAGCTCGCCACGCGGGTGAGCCTTGGGGGGAGCTGAGCCTCGAGCTCGCATTCGCCTCCGAACGTTTTCGAATCGAACAGCTCACTGCCGATCAAGCCGCCGCGATCCGTGAGATCTTCGGGGAGATCGAGGTCACGCCCTCGAGCCACACTCCCCTACGCTTTCGTGTCTACCGAAGCGATCCGCGAGACTTTGTCGCCGGCCCATGGCAGTGGGCCTACACCTTCGATCTCGATCACCAGGCCGACAGCGTCCGACTCGCCGGCCGAGGATTTCTCGCTCGCTTCGACCGATGGCCCACGCCCACTGCGTCCCTGTGGACCGCGACCGACGATCATGGCGAGTTCCGTGGCCAGTTCGCCAATGTCTTCAGAGTGGTGGCGGCGTACCGTCTACTGGCCGCCGACGCCGTGCTCGTGCACAGCGCGGCGTTTCTCGACGCGGGCAGAGTCGTCATGTGTATCGGCCACTCGGGCGACGGTAAAACGACGATCGCCTCCTTGGCTCGCGAGGCGGGTCTCGACATCCTCTCGGACGACATCAACGCACTGAGTCAGCTCGATGACGTGGCCATGGTCGAGAAACTGCCGGCCGCTGGTGATCTCGGTCTTCTTCCCGGGCAGCCGCGACCCCGTCCACTTGCCGCTCTATGCCGTCTGATCAAGGGTGATCACAACTCGATTGCGCCCATCCCGAGATCGACCCTGCTCGGTCTTCTCGTCACCTGCACCCCTTTTGTCAACGCTGATCCACACCACAATCAGCGTCTTCTCGATCTCCTTCCCCACCTCGTTCGCGACGTCCCCACCTTCGCTCTGACGTTTCGACGCGACGGCGGCTTCCTCCCGGTCTTGCGCGCCGCCATCGCCCAAACCGACCGTTCGTAAACCGCTTCATCCTCGAGCTCGGCTCTCGTCTTGCCGAAGGAGCCAAGACAATCGAGAGCCACGCACCGCGATCCGGGCTCCGAGCTTGCGCTCCGGACACCCAGGTACCTACCCACCAATCCACAGAAACGAATATTGACTCTGCTAAGTGAGTAGCGGAAAATCGATGAAATTGCCGTAAAGGAGCTTCCCATGACGG